>DATIOS010000487.1:0-18813 GCA_035472915.1 Thermoanaerobaculia bacterium | reverse complement strand
CGATCTGGCAGAAGGTCTCTCCGTCCGAGAAATTGAAGGAGGACACCTTGCCGGCCGTCAGGTTCAGGTACTCGCAGATCTCCTGCACCAGCGCCGGATGGGCGCGCCCGCCGAAGATTTTCAGCTCACCGGCCATAGTTCCCCTCTGCAAACGCCCCCTCTGCAAACGACAGCCCTCGCGATCTCGCCGCGAGCGGCGAGGCTCAACGCGCGACGGTGTAGTGGATCCCTACTGCCTGCGGATCTGGTTGGGGCGGGAGGATTCGAACCTCCGAGTGCCAGATCCAAAGTCTGGTGCCTTACCACTTGGCGACGCCCCAGTTTCTGGATGTTTCCCGTCCGGGCGACGACTCCGCACCCGGGCAGCCGCCAGGGCACCGCGCACCTCTCCAACGCCCGGGAACCGGAAGCCCCCCAAGGTTTACAAACTCGACTACACGGTCCAGAAGGAGTCGCTGAGGTGAATTTCCTCGACTTCTTCCAGGGTCTTGTCGGCGGCGGCGACTGCATGGCCGTCCGTCCCGGCGGCCTCGGCAACCGGCCGCAAGGCCCGTTCGCCACGGTTCGCCGGCGGATCTCCCCGCTCCTGAAGCACCCGATCATACTCGGCCAACACCTTTTCCTCGATCGTCCGCCGAGTCTCGTTGTTCAAGGGATGAGCCACGTCCTTGAACTCGCCGTTCTTCTTCTTCCGACTCGGCATGCTGATGAAAAGCCCATCTCGTCCCTGAATGATCTTGATGTCGTTGACCATGAAACAATGGTCGAAAACGATCGAGACGAATGCTTTGAGCTTCTCCTCTTGAATCGGAAAGACCTTGACCTCTGTAATCTCCATGTTCGACGTCCTCTCCGGGTCATCCCTGATCGGACCTCCGCGTGTGCGACGTCGCGACCGACGGTCTTCCAGCCCCCGCCCAAAGATCGCGGCGGCCACTCCTCAGATCCAAGACGCCGGGCCGGAGCCCGTCACGTCCCGGAGAGGCCGCACTATACACGCGTCGGTATCAATCGACGCATTATATACTGGCTGGGACCTGCCGATAGCACCGCAAGGAGACAACCGGTCAAGGCGCGCTCGCCCCTGCGGGAAGCGGGCGCGCCGCCGTCAACCGCGGCCCTTTATGCTAGAGGCGAGGTGGAGGCGTGTCAAATCTACCCTTCGCTGGTCGGCAGATCCGGCTCGCCGCAAATCGTCTTTTTGTAGTCCGACGGCGGAACCAGCGGCGGCGGCTCGCGGTCGAGATTCTCCCGCAGCACCTCCCGCCAACGCACCTGGACCCCGCGCTCGCGGTCGGAGAGGATGGCCCAATCCTCGCGGCGCATCCACCAGACCTTGGGCGTGCTCCCTTCCGAGAGCGTCCAGCTCAGCACCGAGCCTCCCTCGCCCAGGGCACCGGTCCAACGCCGGTCCTCGGCGTCCTTGAAGTCGAACTCCCGGCCCCGGGCCTCAGCCGTCGGCGAGCCGGTCGCCGGCTCGCCCGGCACCCGGCCGATGAGCAGCGAGGGCAGGGACAGCAGGGGGAAGGGGCCGAGCGGCACGCCCGAGACGTCGAACCGCCCTTCGAACTGGCAGTAGTTGCGGCTGTGATGATTGAGCCAGAGGCCGTCGTCGTGGTTGACGTCGAGGCTCCAGAGCGACCGCCCCAGGGGATCCGAGGCCTGGACCTGATAGCGGGCCGGCGACACGAGACGGAGCGTGACCTTGAAGGAACCCTCCCCTTCCGGTCCCGAGTAGCTCACCCGGTACAGCCGCTGCGAGCCGTAGGCCTCCTGCGGCACCTGCCAGGGGAGGAGATTGCGCGCCGGCGCCGGCCGGGGAGGAGATGGGCGGACGGATGTGGAGGCGCAGCCGGCCCCCAGAAGAAGGCACAGCGCCAGTGCGGCGCAGGCGGTCTCAGGACCGCGGCTTCTTGTCGAGATCACCCAGTTTGCGCCGCACCTGCTCCGCATTGCCTCCTTCGAGATCGAGCGACCGCTGGTAGGCCTGGCGTGCCCTCTCCGTCTGCCCCAACGCAACATAAACGTCCCCCAGGTGCTCCTGCAGCGTCGCGTCCTCGGGATCGAGGCGGGCAGCCCGCTCCAGCATGCCGCGGGCCTGGTCGGTGCGGCCCAGCCGGAAGTAGGTCCAACCCAGAGAGTCAACATAGGCGCCGTTGTCCGGGTCGAGCGCTACCGCCCGGCTCACCAGCGCCAAGGCCTCGTCGAGATTCATACCTGCCTCGGCAAAGGTATAGCCGAGGTAATTCATCGCGGCGTGAAAATCGGGATCGAGCTTGAGCACGCGGCGAAACTCCGCCACGGCACGGTCCCGCTGTCCCGTGCGTTCGTAGGCCGCGCCCAGCAGGAAGCCGGTGGACAGCTGGTCCTGGTGCGCCGCCGCCAGCTTCTCGAGCATCGGCAGCGACTCCTGGTAGTGATCCACCCGCTGATAGGACTGCGCCGCCGCCAGGGCAGAGGCTTCGTCGCCGGCGGCGAGCTCGGCGAGCTCGTGCTGGGCCTCGGCGTCGCGGCCGGCACGGAAGAGAACCTCGGCCCGGCGGCCGGTGACGCCGGGAGATTTCTTCTCCTTGTCCAGCAGGGCGAGAGCCTCGTCGTAGCGCTTGGCCCGTCCCCAGGCGTCGGCCTGGAACAGCACCGCCGACTGCCGCGTCGGCTGGTCGCTCGACGCGAGAAGGGGCCGCAGCAGCTCGCTCACCTGGTCCCACTGCTTGCCGTCGAGAGCGATCTGGGCCGCCTCCAGCCGCAGCTCCCGCGACTCGTCGGCCTTGCCGTCCTTGGCCAGCACGTCGGAGAGGTCGGTCAAGGTGCGTTCGGCGTCGGCCCGATGACCGGACCGCTGCTGGAGCTTGGCGACGGCCATGGCGAGGCCGATGTCCTTGGGCTGGTTCTCGCGCACCTTGGAGATGAGGGAGAGCGCCTCGGCGGTCTGCCCCTGGGCGGTGAGGACCAGCCCCTTGAGCAGCAGCACGGGCTGGTTGTCGCCCTGCTTGGCGGCCAGCGGCTCGATCAGCTTCAGGGCCTCGTCGAGCTGGCCGCTCTGGTAGAGGGCCCAGGCGTACTGGCGCTGGAAGCGGGGATCCGCGCGCGCCTCCTCGGGAGCGGCCTGCAGCGTCTCGAACACGGCCTTGGCGTCGCCCCGCCGGCTCTGCAGGTCGGCGAGGCTGAGCCGCGCCTCCAGCGAGGCGGGATCGAAGGTGAGGATGTCGCGCAGCGCCTTCTCCGCCTCCTGCGGCTTGTTGGCCCGCACCAGCGATTCCACCAGCAGGGCGTAGGCCATTCGCTGTTGCGGGACGTTGTTCACCAGCTCCTGGAAGACACCGGCCGCCTTCTCGGGCTGGTTCTGATCGAGGTAGATACGCCCCAGGGTCATGTACGACTGGGCGTCCGTATGGTCGCGCTGCCGCACCTCTTCCAGGGCGTCGCGGGCGGTGGCCAGGGCCGCGGAATCGATGGTGGCAAGATCGATGTAGACGTCGCCCACCGCGCGCAGCACGTCGAGATTGGCGGGCGCCAGCCGGCGCGCCTCGGCGATCTTCTCCGCCGCCTTGTGCAGCGACTCGTCGCGTAGCGCGGCATTCCGCGCATACTGCGCCATGCGGGCCAGCAGCTGGGCGTGCTCGACGTAGATGTAGGCGGTTTGTTGCGATTCCGGGACGGCCAGCTTCTCGGCCTGCTCGTAGGCCGCGAGGGCGTCGTTGATCGAGCCTTCGACGGCCAGCAGCTTGCCGAGCGTGAACTGGTACGAGGCGGCGGCGCCCGGAGAGGCGTCGGCAGTATCTGCACGCACCGGTGCGGCGGACAGCAGGGAGGGAATCAGGGCCAGGCAGGCGGCGAAAGCCGCTAAGGACAAGCGCTTCACCCTTTCAGGATACCAGCGCGAGACGGCGCTTTACAAGGTCATAGAGCGGACCCTATAATGGCGCCCTTGCGCTTAAGTAGCGGAAAGTGAACAAGTTAACCTGATGGCGAAGCTCGGACAGCTTTTGGTGGCGCGCAGTTGGATCACGGTTCAGCAGCTTACCCGTGCCCTGAAGAACCAGAATGTGGCCGGCGGCCGGCTCGGCACCTGCCTGCTGGAGATGGACGCCCTGAACGAGGATCTGCTGCTCAAAGGGCTCGCGGAGCAGCACGGCGTGCCCGCCGCCAGCCCTGACGATCTGCGGGGAGTTCCCGAGGAAGTGCTGGAGCTGGTGCCCGCCAAGCTCGCCCGGCGCCTGCGCTGCGTCCCCTTCCACGTCGAGAGCAGCCGGCTCGACCTGGCGGTCACCGATCCGCGCAACCTCTCGGCCCAGGACGAGATCGCTTTCGCCTCCGGCAAGCGGGTGAAGGTCTTCGTCGCTCCCGAGATCCGCATCCTCGAGGCGTTGGAGAAGTACTACGGCGAGGAGTGTCCGTCGCGCTTCGGCAACGTGCTCGACCGCCTCAACCGCGCCCGCTACCTGTGGGAGAAACCGGTCCCGGCGCCGCAGCCCGAGCTCACCCAGCCGCTGCTGCACAGCCCGTTCGACACGCCGCCGCGGATCAAGATTCCGCCCCATCTTCCCGAGCTGATCCCGCTGCCGTCAGTGTCGCCGGCTTCGCAAGGATCGCCGGCGCCGCCACGTCCTCCAGAGTCGAGGTCCGCCGCGGCCGCCGCAGCGGTGCCCATGGCGACGGCCGGCGCCACGGCTCTGGCGCCGGCGGCCGTGGCAGAGCCGGCGCAGGCCGCGAAACCGGCGCCGAAGCCGACCCCTGTGCCGCGCGCCAAATCCGTCTCCCTGACTCCCGAGGAGCGGGTCGAGCTCGGCGCCTTTTCCTGGGTGGAGCCCGCCACGGGCCAATCCGGCCAGGCGCCCATCACCTTGGACGAGGCCACGGAAGCTCTCGCCAAGGCCGGTGATCTGGACCAGGTGGGCGAGGTCCTCCTCGGCTTCCTCGGCCGCATCTACCGGCGGGCGGCCCTCTTCCACGCCACCCGCGACCGCGTCGCCGGCTGGCGGATCCACGGCACTGGCATCGACCGCGACGCCTTCGCCCAGTTCTCCGTCGGCTTCGATCAGCCGTCGCTGTTCCTCAACCTGCGCCAGGGCAGCAGCCTCTACCTCGGCCCCCTGCCGCCGATGCCGGCCCACCGCCAGCTCGCCCGCACCTGGGGAGGCGATCTTCCCCGCGATTGCGTCATGCTGCCGGTGCGGGTCAAGGACCGCATGGTCCTGGTCCTCTATGCCGATGGTGCCACGGGAGGCACGATTTCACTGCCTACCCTCCAGCAACTCATCGCCGCCGCCACCGCCGCCGTCGAGCGTTGCATCCTCGCCCGCAAACATGGCGAAGCCAAATGAGCCTGTCCCGGCGGCGTTTCCTTTTGTTGACACTTCTTGAGACCGGTTGTTAGACTCGCCCGGCTTCGGAGCTGCAATGATCAAGTCGGACATCGTCGACCGCGTCGCGGAAATCACAGACGTTCCCCGGGTGAAGGCGGCGCAGGCCGTCGACACCATCATCGAGGCCATGAAGATCGCTCTCTGCGACGGCAAGCGCATCGAGCTCCGGGGCTTCGGCGTCTTTCAGGTCCGCGACCGCAAGAAGGGCGTGGGACGCAATCCCAAGACCGGCGTCGAGGTGGCCATCTCCCCCGGCAAGACGGTCCGCTTCAAGCCCGGCAAGGACCTGAAGAATCTCTGATCCCCGTACTGACCTCAATACGGAGCAGGGCCCGCCCTGGCCCCCACGATCGCAACAGGGCCCGGTCATCGAGCTCGTACCGGCGGCGGGCAACGTCTATACCGCCGCCGCCTCGCGGCCGGACCGCCCACGATACGTCCGCGCCTTTCTGCTCTTCGTCCTGACCTTTCTCACCACCACGACGCTGGGGCCGATCATGGTCCAGCTCTGCCGTACCGACATGACGGCGCTGAGCGGTCCCTGGCTCACGCCGTCGCTCGTCCTGCGCGTCTGGCGCGATCCGGCGCTGCTGAGCATGGGCCTTGCCTTTTCCGTCCCCGCCCTGCTCATCCTTTTCGCCCACGAGATGGGGCATTACGTCGCCTGCCGGATCTATGGGCTCCCCTGCACGCTCCCCTACTTCCTGCCGGTGCCGATCAACTTCGGCACCTTCGGCGCCTTCATCCGCATCAAAGTGCCGATCCGCAGCAAGCAGGAGCTTTTCGACGTCGGGATCGCCGGGCCCATCGCTGGTTTCCTGATGTTGATTCCATTTTTGCTGTGGGGAATCGCCCACTCGACGCCCACCCATCTCCTGCTGGCCCCTCCCGGCGCCGACGAAGCCGTGACCGCGTCGCTCTATCTGCCGGGCCGCTGTCTCGCCATCGTCCTGGCCACCTGGCTATTCCACGGCCGGCTCGCACCCGGGATGATCCTCAACCTTCACCCCGTGGCCCTGGCGGCGTGGCTCGGCCTGCTGGCCACCTCGATCAACCTGATTCCGCTGGCGCAGCTCGATGGCGGTCACGTCCTCTACGCCGCCGCCGGCCGCCTCCAGCGGCGCCTCGCGCTGCCGATTTGGATCGTCCTCGGGCTGATGGGATTCCTCTGGTTTGGCTGGCTGCTCTGGTGTGTCGTCGTGCTGATCGTCGGCCTGTACCACCCGCCGGTCTGGGACGAGACCACGCCCCTGGATCCAGTGCGGCGCAAGCTGGCGTGGATCGGCTTGATCCTCTTGGTGCTTTCCTTCATGCCGACCGGGCTAGGCCAAGCGTACGTGCGGTAAGAACACGGACTAGCACGGACTTAACACGGACTGACACGACGAGCTTCCGGGTCCGTGCTCGTCCTTGTTCGTCCGTGCCAGTCCGTGTTCTTCCGCCTCAAAAATCCGCCACCAGGGTCACCGGACCGTCGTTCACCAGGGCCACCTCCATCAGGGCGCGGAAGCGGCCGGTTTCCACCCGGAAACCGCGGCCGCGCAGGTCGGCCACCAGGGCGTCGACCAGCGGCTCGGCCTCGGCGGGCGGGGCGGCGCGGTCGAAGGAGGGGCGTCGACCGCGGGCCAGCGATCCCGCCAGGGTGAACTGCGAGACCACCAGGAAGGCGCCTTCGACGGCGGCGAGATCGAGATTCATCTTGCCCGCCGCGTCCTCGAAGACGCGCAGGCCGGCCAGCTTGTCGGCCGCGGCGCGCACTTGATCCGCGCCGTCCCCGCGCTCGATTCCCACCAGGACGAGGAGCCCGCGGCCGATCTCACCGACCGTTTCGCCGGCCACTTTCACAGCCGCCGCCGAAACTCGTTGTAAGACGAGACGCATTTTTTCCGTTTATATAGAGAGGAGAAACTTCCGCGCATCCGGACGCCGCTCGACACCGGACCCGGCCCACGGGTCACCGGGACGGATGTGATACCGTAACCGATTCAAGACCAGAGGAGAAAGACGCATGGTCAACAAAGTGATCCTGATTGGCAATCTCGGCCGCGATCCCGAGGTGCGGTCGACTCCGTCAGGGCAGCCGAACGCCAAGTTCACGCTGGCTACCAGCCGCCGCTGGCGGGACAAGAATGGCCAGAAACAGGAGCAGACCGAGTGGCACCAGATCGTCGTCTGGGGCAAGCAGGCGGAGATCGCGGGCCAGTACCTTACCAAGGGCAAACAGATCTACCTGGAAGGGCGGATCCAGACCAGCTCCTGGGACGACAAGCAGACCGGAGAGAAGAAGTACCGCACCGAGATCATCTGCGAGAACTTCCAGATGCTCGGCTCGCGCGGCGGCGGCGACTTCGAGTCGCACGGCCCGTCCGCCTCGACCTCGGCTTCCCAAGGCCCTTCGTACGACGAGGGCGGAATTGGCGAGCCCGAGGACGACGACATCCCTTTCTGAAGCGCCTCGGGACCGCGGCGCCGCCGCGGTCCCATGCCACACCTTCCTGCCAGACACCCTGCTAGACATCCCGCGCGGCTGGCCCGTAAACAACTGCAGAACGAGCTCTGCGTCACCCCAGCTGTTCAAATCCCTGTCGTCCACGAAGGAGGCCGCGCCATGCTCGAAATTTCACCACGGCTCCCGAGACTCCCGGCGCTATTTGCGAGCGCCGGGTTGCTCCTCCTCTCCGCTTCCCTCGCGGCCGCTCCCCACTGGAGCCCACTGGGACCTTACGGAGGTGTCGTGGACACTCTCACCGTCGATCCGGTCCAACCGCAAGTGCTCTATGCGACCTCCAGCTTTCAGGGTACTTTCAAGAGCGTCGACGCGGGCGCAAGCTGGGATTCGATCCACACCGGCTATGCCAGCGGCAACGTGGCGGTGGATCCCTCCCGTCACGCGACGATCTATCAGACGCTCAACGCCGCCCAGGTGATGAGGAGCCTGGACGGCGGCGCCACCTGGAGCTCGTCGAGCCAGGGCCTCCCCAGCGCCAATGTCACCGTGCTCGCCGTGGACCCCGCCAAGCACACCGTCTACGTGGCGAGCGACGGTGTGTGGCACAGCTTCGATGGCGGTGTCTCCTGGAAGCCGGCGCGGAAACCGGTGCCGAAGGGCGTCGCGCGCCAGGTCCTGGCCCTGGCCATCGCCCACCGCCCTGCCGGCACCGTGTACGCGGCCACCGGCGGCGGTGTCTTCAGGAGCTTCAACGGGGGCGACACCTGGATACCTTCGAGCCAGGGTCTGCCGGCGGGCGAGGTGGCGGCCCTGGTGCTGGCGCCCGCCAACTCGCGGATCCTCTGGGCGAGCGTCAGGAATGCCGGCGTCTTCCGCAGCACGAACGGCGGCGCTTCCTGGAAACCTACCGCCGGCCAGCCGGCGGGCGCCCGCAGTGTTCTCTCCCTCGCCGTGGCCCCGGGCGATCCGTCGGCGGCTTGGGCCGGGACGGCCGACCGGGGCGCCTACCGCACGACCGACGCCGGTGCCCATTGGACGCCGGTCGGGCCCCAGGCCACCACCGAGGTCAAGGCCCTGGCGGCCGCCGGCGCCGCCCTCTACGCCGGCGTCGTCCCCGATTTCCAGGATTCCGGCGGCGTGCTGGCGAGCAGCGACGGAGGCGCCACCTGGCAGCCCCGCAACACCGGCCTCACCGCCCTCGAAACCCTCGATGCGGCCATCGATCCTCATCATCCGGAGGTGCTCTGGGCGGGGGCCTACGGCGCGGGTCTCTACCGCAGCACGGTGGGTGGGCGGGTGTGGGACTTTTCTCCCCAACCGCCGGCTCTTTTCTCCGAATCCTTCGTCCAAGTCACCCGCGTAGGGCTCTCGGCCGACGGCGCTGTCCTGGGTACCGTTTTCAATAGCGGGCTCTGGACCAGCGACGACGACGGCGGCTCCTGGCGGCTCGTACTGGGACTGGAGACGACGACGGCGGCATATGTCAATTTCCTCCTGACCCACCCTCAGGATGCCATGACCCTATACGCCGGGACCCTGGGTTCGCAGGGCCTCCTCGCCAGTCACGACTCCGGAGGCACCTGGCAGCCTCTGCAACCTGGTTTCGATTGCTCCTTCAACGCCCTCGCCGTCGCCCCTTCGGCGCCCGCGACGCTCTATGCGGGCGGCACCATCGCCACCGCCAGCCCCTCTTTCGCTTGCCACCTCACCCGCGCCGCTCTCTTCCGCAGCACGGACGGCGGCGCCACCTGGACCGAGACGGACAGCGGCCTGGCCGGCGATGGCGTTCTCTCCCTGGCCGTGGATCCGCTCGACTCGCGGATCCTTTACGCCCAGAGCGGCGGTCGCTTCGGCAACTCGACCGGCGTGTCGAAAAGCCTGGATGGCGGCGCCACCTGGTCCGGGCTCAGCTCTCCTCTCATCGGCAATCTCGTCTTCTCGGCCGGCGGCGGCACCCTCTGGGGAAACCAGGGGACAGAGGTCTTCGCCAGCCACGACGGCGGCGCGAGCTGGCAGTCTGTAGGCGGACCCCGAGTCTTCGACCTCGACCGCCTCGTCCCCGATCCGCTCGATCCAGATCGCCTCTATGCCGCCACCTCGGGCGGCGTCTGGGTGCTGGAGCCGTGAGGCTCCGGCGTGCTAAAGTCGCGGCCTGATTTCCGTTGCTGATTGCCGGCTGGAGGAGCGGCCCTGCCGGGTCCTTCTCTTTGCCGGTTTCCGAGGGGACGAAGGAAACCGGCCTGCCTGGGCGAGCGGGGAGACTCGCGCATGAGCCTCGAGGTCAACATTACGCCGGAGCCGTCGCTGTGGCGTCGCATCTGGAGCGCGCCGGAGCAGGAGATCTCCAGTGCCGGCTTCGGCGGCGAGCTGCTGGTGGCCGGACTGCGCCTGCTGATCTTCGTCGTCCTTCTTTTCTTCCCGCTGCGCGAGCTCCTGCTGCAACAGCAGAAGGGGAGCGACGTCATCGCCCTGCTCAGCGCCACCACCGTGGGCCTGGCGCTGGCGCTCGCCGTCTACTCCGCCACCAACCGCCGCTGGGGCCGTAGCTGGATCGGCTTTGCCAGCAGCCTGCTGGACATCAGTCTGGTGAGCGCCGTGCTCGGCATCTCGCTGCTCCTCGGCCGCCCCCACGAGGCGACCAACAACCTCGCCATCTTCCCCGTCTACTTCCTGGCCATCGCCGCCACAAGCCTGCGCTACGATCCCCGCATCTGCCTGCTCTCGGGCGCCCTCGCCATCGGCGAGTACCTGGCCATCGTTTTCTATGCCGACTGGCGGTGGGACCTCAACTCGCCCGCCTTCGCTCCCTACCTCTACGGCCAGTTCCACTGGAGCAGCCAGATCTGGCGCCTGGCACAGCTCGTGGGGGCCACGGCTCTCTCCGTCATCCTCGTCGTCCGCTCCAAGGAGCTGCGCCAGCTCTCCACTCGGGACCGCTTCACCGGCCTGCTCAACCGCGCCGTGTTCAACGAGCAGCTCGAGCGCGAGGTCGCCGTCGCCCGCCGCGAGGACGGCCATTTCGCCGTGGCGATGATCGACATCGACCACTTCAAGAAGTTCAACGACACCTTCGGCCACGCCGGCGGCGACGAGGCCCTGCGCTCGGTGGCGACGACGTTGCGCGAGTCGTGCCGGGCAACGGACGTGGTGGCGCGCTACGGCGGCGAAGAGTTCGCCCTGGTCCTGCCCGGAGTGATGAGCACCAGGGCCACGGACCTGCTGGAACGCATTCGCCGGGTGCTGGCCGTCAAGCCGATCCACCTGCCCAATCGCTCCAAGCCGGTGAGCTTGACGGTCAGCGTCGGCGTCGCCCTCTGGCCCGACGACGGCCAGAGCGCCGCCGAGATCCTGCAGTGCGCCGATCAACGCCTCTATCAGGCCAAGGCCCAGGGGCGCGACCGCGTGATCGGTCCGCCAGGCCGCCATCGCACCCCCGAGCAACGGGCTGCCGACGACGCGGATGAGACCCTCTCCGTGGCGCCGAAAGACCGGCGGCCGGGGTGATGAGGGGTTCGAGGCCGCACCATATAATCCCCCGCCATGCACCGTTCCCTGAGCTGGGCCGTCCTCGCCCTGCTCCTGGCGGCGACGTTGGTGGGGGCGGTGACCTTCGATCGGCGGAGCTGGCCGGGGCTGGTGGGTGACGAAGCCACCTACCTCATGCAGGCCCAGAGCCTCGCCTGGGACTTCGACCTTCGCTACTCGCGGGCGGACTTCGACCGCTTCGTGGAACAGTGGGGCGTCAAGCCCGACGGCCTGATCCTCCAGAGCGCCGACGGCGGACGCACCCTGACCTACAGCAAGCCCGCCTCCTACGCCGCCTGGATCGCCCCCTTCCTGCGCCTCTCGCCTACCCGCGGCGCCTCGATCGCCAACGCCCTGCTGCTGGCGCTCGCCGCCGTGGCCGCGGCGCGGACGCTCAGCCGGCGTCTCGGTCCCGCGGCTCCGCTCTGGGTGGCCGTCTGGGTCTTCGCCTCCGTCGCCTTCGCCTACGTCTTCTGGGTCCATTCCGACCTGTTCTTGATGTGCCTGACGGCGCTCGCCCTGTCTCTGGCCTATGGCGCTCCAAGGGGAACCGAGCCGCCGGAGACGGGAGGCCGGGCGGTCCTGCGCTGGCTGGTGGTGGGCGCCCTGCTGGGACTGGTATTCATGTCGCGCCCGTTCTACGGCACCCTGCTCGTCCCCGCCGCGCTGGCGGTACCGCGGGGCCGCCGCATCTCAGGCATCGCCAGCCTGGTGTTGGGAGCAGGTCTGATCGTCCTCGCGTCCGGTCTCGCCAACCTGGCGGACGCGGACGCCCTGACGCCCTATAGCGGCCATCGCCAGAGCTTCGACTCGTCGACCGGCTTCCCCGAGGTCGATCTGCCGGCCGGTTCCTGGACGGCGCAGATCGCACGGCGAGGCGACCACACCTGGCGGGCCCAGGTGAATTTCGACCGCACCCAGACGGCGTGGAACGTCCTCTACTTTTTCGTGGGGCGGCACGTAGGCATCATCCCCTACTTCCTCCCTCTCCTCCTGGGCCTCGCCGCCTTCCGCCGCGGCGAGGGGCGGGGAATGCTGATCCTGGCCGCGCTGGCTGCTGCGTTCTGCTTCCTCCTCATCCGGCCGTTCAATTTCTACGGCGGCGGCGGCGCCCTGGCCAACCGCTACTTCCTGCCAATTTACCCAGCCTTCTGGTTTGCCGCCGGCCGGCCGCCAGCCAGGGCTTCCTGGGCTGTGCTCACAGCCATGCTGGCAGCGCCGTTCCTCCTGCCTCTTTGGATGCACTCCGAGTCCTACCTTCTGGCTCCGGAAGGCGGCTACTCGTATGTCTCTCACTCGGCGCAACGTTTCCTCCCTTACGAGACGACGCTGTCGCACCTGAAGCCCGCGGGCCAGGAGGATTTCGTCCACAACGCGATGTGGATCAAGCTGCTGACCCCGAGCCTGCGGCCCAAGAAGGGCGGCGACGCGGTGGTCGCGCTCGAGATGAACGAGTCCGGCGGCGCTCAGCTCCTGATCGGCAGCCCGGCGCCGCTGGACGGAGTCGAGCTCGACGTCCTGCCGCCCCTGCCGCAGCGCCTCGACATCTTCGGCGCCGAGCGCGTCGCCGCCATGCCCCTGCCCGGAGGCGTCGCCGGAAACCTCCTCCACTTCGCCCATCCGAGGGCGGCGCATCGCATGTGGTGGGGAGACGATCCGTACTATCTCTATCAGCTCCGCCTCGACGCGCCGAAAGGAAAGGGCTTTACCTTTACGCTACATCCCAAGAACACACCCCCTGGGAGCGCCGGCGTCCCGCCGGCCTGACTTACCAGCTTTTCTTCCTCCCACCATGCGTAAGAAGCTTGCCCTCTCCGCCTTTTCTCTCCTCTTCACGCTGCTCGTGGCCGAAGCGGCGCTACGGATCGTGGGAATCGGCTCGGCCGGGCGCGGCTCCTCCTGGTTCGCAGGCGGCAATCATCCGCGCTACCTGTTCCAGCCCGACGCGGAGAGCGGCTACACCCTCCGGCCCGGTTTTCACGGCGAAGAGATCGCGCAAGGCAACGAGTTCGACGTTGCCGTCGCCGTGGACGCCCGCGGCCTGCGCGACCAGCCGCACACCGCACCGGCCCAGCCTTCCGTGCTGACCCTCGGCGACTCGATGACCTTCGGCGAAGGCGTGCCCGCCGATCGCACCTTCTCGGCCGTCATCGAGAGGGAGGCCGGAGATAGGGTCGACAACGGCGGCGTCCCCGGCTACAGCAGCCGGCAGATGGTCGCCCGCCTGCGCCGCCTCCTGCCGGCATTGCGGCCGGCCATGGTCGTGATGACGCTCTCGCCCCTCTGGGACCGCCAGCGCTGTGCCACTCCGTTCGTCTACCGCAACGGCTACATCGTGGCCAACAGCTACCTCGATCGGCTCGAGCTGATCGGCGGCAATCTCTACTTGAAAGAGACCCGCCTGCCAGTCCTCGGCACCGCGACCGCGCATCTCAAGGCGCACTCCAACCTGCTGCGCCTGGCCATTCCCGCCCTGGCGAACGGGGCCAAGAGGCTGCTTCTTCACCCCAAAAAAGAAGAGGCCCCGACCGCCGCGGACTACGAACCCACCGTCCAAAACCTTGTCGAAGCCCGCCGCCTGGCGGAATTGCAAGGAGCCCGCTTCCTCGCCGTCCTCGTCGACGACCGCGGCCCCGACTACCGCCGCGACCGCCGCGCCGTCCAGGAAAGATTGAAAGCGCTGGAAGTCCCCTTCGTCGCCGCCCAGGATCTCCTCCCTGGAGCGGATTGGAAACGCCTGAGCTACCCACGGGACACGCACTGGAACCTCGCCGGCCACGAGGCCGTGGGCAAGGCGCTGGCGCCGAGGATCCAGGAAATGGCGGCAGGACGCGACGCCGAAGCCGATTCCCGCCAAAAATAAGGGAAACCGGGGACTGCCGATCGATACGGTGGGCCAATGTATCCATACATTTCGCCACCGTATCGATACAACGCCTCGCCGATGCTTACGGCGGCACGCCGTATCCTTACGGTGGCCCGCCGTACCGATACATTGGCCTGCCGATGCTTACGGCGTCACGCCGTATCGATACAATCGGCCGTTCGTCCAAGGCGAAACGCCTACCAAACCACACCGGTTCGCCCCCCAATGTAGAGACGCCCCGCGGGGTACCCCGTGGGGCGTCTCCGCCGCGGCGATAGACCTCCAGATACCAACGACGATCCGCCGGGCGCACCGATTTTCCAATAGGACGGACCGATCACCTGCCAGACCATTCTTCGCCGGGCGATTTCTTTCAGAATCGGATCCGCGTGGCCGATTCGGAGACGCCCCACGGGGTTCCCCGTAGGGCGTCTCTACATTGGGGGGGTGAGGTCTTCTTTAAGCAGGCGCCTGAGCCTTCACCGCGCCCGATACAACGTCACCGCTCCCTCCCACCTCTCCACACGACGTCATACCCCATCGCCAATTGATCCAGCACCTTCCGCACCCCGGCGAGCTCTCCCCAGCCGAAACCCTACGACACAGGTCCCGTAGAAAGACTGGGGGCCTTGCCGTGTCTGCAACCGCAAGCGAAGAGCTGACTGATGATCCTGTGGTCCTTCTTTGGCGACGGATACCCGTCATTCTGCGGGCCTCATTGATCGCGGAGCTCGTCTGCGCTGTCGGAAACCTCCCGCCGGGCGTTCTGATGCTGGCCAATCTCAAGTTTCTGCCCGGCGTTCCCTGGTTGCTGCCGGCGACGGCGCTCTGGCTCTGGCTGTTCTGGCACTGGATGAACGGCGCGTGGTGGCCTCGGTCCACCGCCACGAGCCGCCGGCGGGATTTGCGGGCCTGCCCCCTCTCAGGCTCTGTCTGGCGCTGGTCTCTCCTTGCGGGCGGCCTCGGCCTGGTAAGTGTCATGGCCTTCGGTCTCCTGCTGGCGCGCTTCGCCGACGTTCCGCGCGACACCTACAAGCTGCCGGTGGAGTTTTCGACTCTCCCTCCTTGGACGGTGATCTCTATTCTGCTGGCGGTCAGCGTGTCGGCCGGGGTGGTGGAAGAGGCGGCCTTCCGGGGTTATCTGATCAGTCCAATCGCGCGCCGGCACGGCTGGCCCGTAGCGATCCTGGTCAGCGGCCTGATGTTTTACGTGGCGCATCTCAATCACGCCTACCTGACTCTCGCACATCTGCCGTTCTTCCTTGCGATCAGTGCGCTGAACGGGCTGCTGGTCTATCTGACGGGATCGATCCTGCCCGCGATCATGCTCCACGCGTCGGCCGATCTCCTGTTCATCCCCCTGAAGTATGGACTGGTCGGCAATCTTCACGCGGAGCCGATTTGGCGCACGGGTGTGGACTCGGCGTTCCTGGTCTGTCTTGCGATCACTCTGATCTTCGGCTTCGCGGCCGTGCCGGCGTTCCGCAGGCTGGCGCGAGTCGTTCGCGGCGAAGACGGCAACCGCTCCCTCTTCTCCCTGCGAAGGCGCCGAGCCAGCCCACCACAGCAGATCAATGCCGTAGCGCGTAAATCGTCCGGACCGTGATCCCCTGAACACGATGAATGGGCTTACCTGGCTTTTCGCTGGTAATCAACTCGTCGGCTCCGACTGCGCGGGCCGCCGCGATGTGGAGAGCATCCAGCGCGGAGAGGCCGCTTCGAAATGCAACCTTTTCCGCTTCTTGGGTCAATGAATCTCCAACTGGAGCCCAGTGGCAGACGATATCGAAGAATCGGATGTAAAGAGCAAGCTCCTTATCTCGCCCGTAGTACGATGCTTTCGGAAGAACCTCCAGCCGGACGTAGATACTTGAAGCAAAAGACCTCTCGGGATCAGTCAAGATCTCATTCGTTCTTGCAATAATCTCAGGAGTCCCACGAGCAGCGGCAATCAGAACTCCAGAATCAACGAACGAGATCTTCAATCCTCTTCACTGACGCCACCCCGGCGTTCAGCGATCTCCCGTTTCAATCCATCCCAATCAAGCGGAGAATCGCCGGCGCGCAGGTACTCTTGGCGAGCCGCCCACTGGAGCTGCGCGAGGTCCGCCCTGAACTTCTCCTCGGGTGTCATCGGAGGCGAATCAGTGTCCTTCTGTTTTATCGCGTGACGTGCCATAGCTATGATTCCTACCATCAGATACCATCTCTGTCAACCTCTCTTAGGCTTTACCGCGCCTTATACAACGTCACCGCTCCCTCCCGCCCTCTCCACACCACGTCAAACCCCATCGCCAACTGATCCAGCACCTTCCGCACTCCCGGCTCCCCGAGCCGGTCCTGCCGCAGGCCCCAGATCAAGACGTAATCCACCCGCCCTCCCGTCTGTTGCGGATAGGCGAGGATCTCGGCTTTCGGCGGCTCCTGCTCGATTCCCAGCAGGCCCACGGAAAGATGGAGATATGGGTTCAGCTCCGGCCGGTAATAGATTGGAAAGTAGTCCTCGTTCGCCTCGTAGAGCGAAAGATCCACCAATCTTTTTTCCGCCCCGATGTAGCCACCGGCGTGGAGAAAAGGCTCGCTGCGAAAGGCGAGGGGGCTGCCGTTCGGTTGCTCTCCCCAATGGGCGTAGGAAAGGTAAAGAAAGGTGTGATCCGGCTCCATGTGCTCGCCGGCTTCGACGATCTCTGCCAGACCGCGGTCGATAAGGGCGTAGGCGCGGGCGTAGGCGAAGAGAAAGAGCAACGCCAGGCCGGTTGCGGCGATTTGAATCCAGCGCCGCCGGCTCGCCGAGTATTCGAAGGCGCCGAGCCAGAGGATCAGGGCCAGGAAAGGAAAAAGAATCAGCCGATGATTCACGAAGCCGCCTCCGGAGATCTCGCTCGGCGCCAAAAAGTAGGCGGCCATGAAGACCAGAACGATGAGGAGCAGGCTGTCCCGAGCTTCGGGCGGACGATTCCACCGCTGCCGCAGGCACAGCAAGGCAACGACGTAAAACAGCAGGGCGAGCGCAGCCGCCAGCGGCGGCGTCCAGTGGCTGAGCGAGGCCAGCGAATAGAGCGCCGCCAAGTGCTTGATCTTCACCCCGATAGGAATGAAATCGATTTTCGAGCCCATCCGCCGGCCCAGGAAGGCGGCCATGAGGATCACAGCCGGGAGAAGCGCCAGCAGCGGAGCGACGAGCCAGCGCCGGGCCCCGGCCCAAATCGTAATTCGTGAGGCGCGCGCGTCCAGGAGGAGCCGCCAGCCGGCAAGAGTCAGCAGAGCGGCCGCCGTCATCACCAGGGTCACGGGATGGCAGAAGTAGACCCAGAGGATCAGAAGCGACAGAGCCACGGTTCGCAGCGGCGTCATGCGCTCGCCGTGCCGCAGCCAGTAGCCCACCGTGAAGAAGAAGGCGGGCAAGCTGAAGCAAAAGTTGAAAAAACCCATATGAAGCGTGTAGTTGTAGATGAAGGGAAAGGAGAGGACGGCGAGGAATCCCGATCGCCGGTCAACCCCACCCTTCCCAATCAACGCGTAGCGGACCGAAAGCGGAAGCAGCGTCGCGTAAAGGGTGAGCAGCACCTTCTCCGCCAGCGGCACCGAGAGGAAACGGAAGACGCGATTCAACAGGAAGAAGATGAACCCGTTCGGCAGCGCCTCCCGGTTGAGCGCGTAATACTGCCGCAGAAGACCCGCGTCCGGCCGGTCGTACTGGCGGAGAATGAAGGCCAGCGCCTGATGCCCCGGGCCGTCCTGGGTCGGGATGAAGCGAAACGCCCAGATCAGGGCCACGTGGAGAGCCAGGAGGACCCCGAAGAGAAGGCCCTCGCCGGTGATCCAGCGGCGGGGAGCGGCTGAGGGCTCGGACATGAGGGGGGATCGTATCGCAGGGGCGGATTTTCCTCCTCGTCTCCGCTGTTCTCCCTCTCCGAGATGAATGCCACGATGAAGCTCTACGCCGTCCCTGCCCTCGCCCTCGTCCTCTCCTCATGTTCGGGTGCGCCCCAGCCGGTCACGCCCCGAACTCCAGTCAAAGCACCCGCGAAATCAGCCACACCGATCCCGTCGGCCAGTCCCGTCAAGCCGGCTGAGACCGAGAAGACCGCCCAGGCTGTGAGCGAGGCGGTTCACGATCCGCACTCGTACTCCCAGCCCCAGGAGGCCACGGTCGAGCATCTCAAGCTCGATCTGGCGGTCGATTTCCAGGCCCGCCGGCTCACCGGGCGTGCCAGCCTGCGGGTGAAGAACCTGCTCGGCGTGGACCACCTCATCCTCGACACCCGGGACTTGGACATCCGCCGCGTGACGCTCGACGACGGCAAGACCGAGGCGAAATGGAGCCTGGGCGCCGCGGACAAGATCCTGGGCCAGGCGCTCGAAATCCAGATCGCGCCCGGCACCGCCTGGGTGAACATCGACTATTCGACGCGACCGGAAGCCGCAGCCCTCCAGTGGCTGACCCCCGCGCAGGCCGGCAGCCCTTCGCCGCTCCTCTTCACCCAGTCCGAGTCCATCCTGGCCCGCACCTGGATTCCCTGCCAGGACTCTCCCGGCGTGCGCATGACCTACGAGGCGACCATCCGTACGCCCCAGACGCCGATGGCTCAAGGTTTGATGGCGGT
>DATIOS010000486.1:0-1666 GCA_035472915.1 Thermoanaerobaculia bacterium | reverse complement strand
TCTTCTGCCGCTTTGCCGTGGGCTCGAGGTTGACGTACAGCCGCCCGTGACGCTCCTGCACCTCGTAGCACGGCACCCGGTCGTCCTCGAACCCGGGCTCGCCCTCGCCGGTGCGGCAGTGGAACTTCCAGTGATGCCACGGGCAGACCACGTAGTCGCCGTCCAGCGTGCCCTCGCCCAACGGGCCGCCGACGTGGTTGCAAACACCCGAGACGGCTCCGAACTGGCCGTCCTTGAAGCTCAGGGCGATCTTCGTCCGCCCGACGGCGATCTGCTGCAAGGGCCGCCGGGTGAGATCCTCGACCGGACCCAGGTCGTGCCAGCGCGCTTCGCTCATGCATTTCCTCCGTCCAACAATTGGCGGCAGCCGGCCACGGCCGAAGCCAGGAATTCTTCCACCCGCCGGGCCTGGTAGCCGTTCGTGCCGGCGCTGGTGAAGCTCGACGCCTCGAGCACCGCGCCCACCCAGCACTCCGTTTGCCAGCGGCCGCCGCCTGCCAGCTGCGGCAGCTCGCAGGTCGCGGGTGCTGGCCAGGGCAGGACGTAGAAATAGGGCTCCGCCATGTTGTCGTCGCCCGGCGAGAGGCCGGCGCCGATCGAGCAGGCTTTTTCGGGATCGGTGCCGGAATCGATCAGGATCAGGGTGGCGAGGTCGAAGTGATGGGGCCAGCAGCGCACGGGCGAGGCCCCGGGATTGCGGTCCGCCAGCGTCCGCAGCACCCGGTCGGCGTTGGCGAAGTAGCGGCCGAGCTCGGCGAAGCCGGCGCCGGTGGTGAAGAAAGGCGCCCCATCACCCACGGGATGGCAGGGAAAGTCCTCACCCGGGCGCTCCAGCGGCTCTTCCAGGCACCGGCCCAGAAAGATTTCCACCTCTGCTCGCATCCACTCGTAGGCCGCGTCGAGCGTGCGCCCCGCCAAGGAAAACTCGGCAAGCTTGGCGCCGTTCTCGTCGAGCACGAGCAGGGCGGCCGGCGACGGCCGGAGGGCGGCACGAAACGGCATCTTTCCTGCGACGATTCCCTGGGCGAGGATACGGGGCCCTGCAAGCCACTGGAAGCTCTGCTCGCCGTAGTCCGGCTGATGCGGCACGAGCTGCTTGCCGACCGCGGCCGCCGCCTGCGCCGCCCAGTGAAGCTGTAAACGGGCGCCGGCCAGCTCGCACGGATCGACCGCGCCCAAGGTTTCCCAATCGCTCATCAAAACAACCTCCCGTGCCTTGACGCCGGGGAGCCGGAAAGGTTTCAGGCAGCCGAGCCATTGTACGGTGCAGGAGTGGCCGGAGGATTGGCGGGGGGCCTCATCACAAAAGGGCGCCGCGAAACAGGCGGGTCATCGTGACCTTCCCCAAGGTAGAGACGCCACGTGGGGAACCCCGTGGGGCGTCTCCGAGGCGGGGAGAACGGTTCGGTTGACCATGTCGTTCCCGCGGGGCGGTTTGGGATTCGTAGCAAGATATCGCCGCTTGCCGAGACGCCCCACGGGGTACCCCGCGGGCGTCTCTACATTGGCTGGCCGCGGCAAGGCGTTGTCCAACCTCAGGGATGAGCTCGAACGCCTCCTTGTACGGGGCTGGTGGGGCGGGAGGATTGGCGGGGCCTCATCACAAAAGGGCGCCGCGAAACAGGCGGGTCATCGTGACCTTCCCCAAGGTAGAGACGCCACGTGG
>DATIOS010000485.1:0-3844 GCA_035472915.1 Thermoanaerobaculia bacterium | reverse complement strand
GGCCCGATGGATCCGTGCGCACGGTTCCCGCGGGCACCACGCCGCTCGAAGTGGCCGCGTCGATCGGACCCCGCCTGGCGAAGGACTCCGTCGGCGCCGAGCTGGACGGCCGCAAGGTCGATCTGCGCCTGCCGCTGGCCGCCGGGGGCTCGTTTCGCATCTTCACCGTCAAGAGCCCGGAGGCCGGCGAGTTCATCCGGCACAGCGCGGAGCACGTGCTGGCCGACGCCGTCAAACGGCTCTGGCCTGAGGCGGAGTACGACGCCGGCCGGCAGGACCACAGCGAGAAGTTCCAGTACGACTTCCGCTTCCCGCGCCCCTTCACCCCGGACGACTTGGTGAGGATCGAGGACAAGATGCGGGAGATCCTGGCCGAGAAGAGCGGGTTCGAGCGCATCGAGGTGAGCCGCCAGGAGGCGGAGCGAATCTTCCGGGAGATGGGCGAGTCCCTGAAGGTGGAGCGGCTGAAGGACATCCCCGAGGGGGAGACCATCACGCTCTACCGCGACGGCCGGTTCACCGACCTGTGCCGCGGTCCGCACGTGCAGAACCTGGGGCAGGTCGGGGCGGTCAAGCTGCTGGAGGCCTCCAGCGTCTACTTCAAGGGCGACGAGAAAAACGAGCGGCTGCAGCGCATCTACGGCACGGCCTTCGGCTCCGAGAAGGAGCTGGCGGAGTACCTGGAGCAGGTGGAGCTTTCTCGCGCCCGCGACCACCGCCGGTTGGGACAGGAGCTGGACCTCTTCAGCTTCAACCCGCTGGCGCCGGCCATGCCGTTTCTCCACCCCAAGGGCGCGGCGATCTACAACGCTCTCATCGACCACGTGCGCGATCTGTACGCCAAATACGGCTACGGCGAAACGATCACGCCGCAGATCCTCGACGTCGAGCTGTGGAAAACGTCGGGGCACTACGACAACTATCGCGAAAACATGTTTTTCACCGAGGCCGACGAGCGCCAGATGGCGGTGAAGCCCATGAACTGCCCGGGTCACTGCCTGATCTTCGGCACTCGTCTGCGCTCGTATCGCGACTTGCCCATCCGCTATGCGGACTTCGGCCGGCTGCACCGCTACGAGCGCAGCGGCGTCACCAATGGCCTTTTCCGGGTGCGCTCGTTCGCGCAGGACGACGCCCATATCTTCTGCACCGAGGGGCAGATCGAGAGCGAGGTCCTGGCGGTGACCGAGATGATTCTGGAGGTCTACAAGACCTTCGGCTTCGAGGGCGCCCGCATCGAGCTGTCGACGCGGCCGGCGAAGCGGATCGGCTCGGACGAGCTTTGGGACCAGGCCGAGGCCGCGCTGGCCCGGGCCTTGGAGAGCCGCGGGATTGCGTTCCAGGTCAACGCCGGAGACGGCGCCTTCTATGGGCCGAAGATCGACTTCCACGTCCAGGACGCGCTAGGCCGCAGCTGGCAGCTCGGCACGGTGCAGCTCGACTATCAGATGCCGCAGCGCTTCGGGCTCAAATACGTGGCGGCGGACGGCGCCGAGCACCAGCCGGTGATGATCCACCGCGCGATGCTGGGATCGGTCGAGCGCTTCCTGGCCATCCTCATCGAGCAGACCGCGGGAGCGTTCCCCCTGTGGCTGGCGCCGGTGCAGGCGGTGGTGATGCCGGTATCGGAGAAGTTCGTGGAGTACGGAGAGACGGTGCGGGCGGCGCTGGCCGCGGCGGGCGTGCGGGTGGAGCTGGACGGCCGCAACGAGAAGCTGGGCTATAAGATTCGCGAGGCCCAGGTGCAGAAGGTGCCCTACATGCTGGTGGTGGGGGCTCGCGAGCAGGAGGACGGTACGGTCGCGGTGCGCCGCCGGACCGGCGAAGACCTTGGGGCCTTGGACGTGGAGGCTTTCCTGGCACGGGTGGGCGAGCTAGTCGCGTCCCGCAGCCGGGGGCTGTAAGCACTCTAGAATACAAACTGCAACTGACTAAAGGAGACACGATCTGAAAACTACATTCCGGGTCAAGGCTCGGCGCTCTCAGGGGGTGAGCTGACATCGACAAGGCAACGCGGATCAACGAGCGCATCCGAGTACGCGAGGTGCGCCTGGTCGACGCCGACGGCTCGCAGGCCGGCATCGTGCCGATCGAAGAGGCTCTGCGGCGGGCACAGGAGCAGGTTCTCGATCTCGTGGAGGTGGCGCCGACGGCCAAGCCGCCGGTGTGCCGCATCATGGACTTCGGCAAGTTCCTCTACGAGCAGAAGAAGAAGGCTCACCTGTCGAAGAAGAAGCAGAAGATCATCCATCTCAAAGAGGTCAAGTTCCGGCCCAACATCGACGAGCACGACTACGATTTCAAGCTCAAGAACGCCATCCGGTTCCTCGGCGATGGGGACAAGGTGAAGGCCACCGTCCAGTTTCGGGGCCGCGAAATGGCGCGCCAGGACCTCGGCCACAAGCTGCTGAAGCGCTTCGAGCAAGACCTGGGGGAGCATGGAGTGCTAGAATCGTCCCCCGAAATGGCCGGCAACCGGATGCACGTGATCTTCGGTCCGCCGCGCCACGGTACCAAGCCGAAGGCGACTCCCTGAGCCCGGTGGGCTCGGGTGTCGAAACTCCTCGGAGGGGAAGCTCCCCTTCCTAGGTATTTTTTGTTTTAGAAAGGAGCCACCCTTGCCCAAGCAGAAGACACACAAGGGGGCTGCGAAGCGATTCAAGGTCACAGGCACCGGCAAGGTGGTACGTCACCAGTCGATGAAGAGCCACATCCTGACCAAGAAGACCACCAAGCGGAAGCGCCACCTGCGCAAATCCGTGGAGGTTTCTCCCGCATTCGCAGCCATTCTCACTGGGATGCTGCACAAGTAGGACGGCCCGCGGCCGTCCGCAAAACGAATTCCGGCGTTCGGAGGGACGGACCTGCCCCCCGAAGCCGCGGCCCCCGGTGCAATAGGCGACTCAGCCACACCGTGCGGGCCTAACCAACCGCTCCCCCTCCGAGGCGTGGAGCAGAAACGAGGTTCGGTAGATGGCACGTGTCAAACGTGGAAACAAGCGCCTGCTGAAGCGCAAGAAGATTCTCGATCGCGCCAGCGGCTTTTACGGCACCAAATCGAAGGCTCACCGCGTCGCCAAGCTGGCGGTCGACAAGGCGTTGGGTTACGCCTATCGCGACCGGCGGCAGAAGAAGCGGCACATGCGCAGCCTGTGGATCGTCCGCATCAACGCCGCCGCCCGCCTGAGCGGCCTCTCCTACAGCCGCCTCATCGCCGGTCTCAAGGCCGCCGGCTCCGAGCTGGACCGCAAGGTGCTGGCCGAGATGGCCGTCGCCGATCTCGCGGGTTTCGCGGCGATCGCCGAGCTGGCGAAGAAGGCGCTCGGGGACAGCGAGGGCGCGACCGCGTCCGCGGGGGGCTAGGGTGACGGCCGGCGGCGAGCACTCGACGGTTGGGGATCCATCGGATCAGCCGGCGCTCGCCGCCCGGACCGAGGAGTTCGAGGCCGCGGCTCGCCAGGTGCGGGACCGCGGCGCCTGGGAGGCCCTGCGCGTCCAGTGGGTGGGACGCAAGCAGGGCCTTTTGCGCACTCTCCTGGACGACATCAAGAAGGTCGAGCCGGCGGCTCGCCGCGCCTATGGCGAAGCGGTCAACCGTCTCAAGGAACGGGTGGAGGGCCGCCTCGCCGAGCTCGACGAGGAGCTCACGGCCCGCGAGCACGAGGCCTCCCGCCGCGCCGCCGCCGTGGACGTCACCCTCCCCGGCCGGCGGCCCCTGCTCGGCAGCATCCACCCGGTGAACCTGGTCTTCGCGGAGATGGAGCAGATCTTCGCCGAGATGGGATACAGCGTCGCCGAGGGACCCGAGGTCGAGGACGACTACCACAACTTCGAGGCGCTCAAC
>DATIOS010000484.1:0-15373 GCA_035472915.1 Thermoanaerobaculia bacterium | reverse complement strand
CGCGACACTCCATTCCGTTTTCGCCGCAAGCTTTCAGCTCACGATGAAATCACCACTCTTTACCCTTTGAAGACTTAGTGCGCCTGTCCATGGAGGGATTGAGTGATCGCCTTGGAGGAACCTCAACCGAGCTGGCATCCTGCCGAGAGCGACCTCGAGCGCTTCATGCAGGGAACGCTGTCGCCCGAAGCGAGGCGCGACGTCGTCCGCCACCTTTTGACTCGCTGCCGGCAGTGCCTCAAGGTGACCAACGATCTCTGGCGGATTGGGGACAAGGCACCCTTGAAACCGCCCAGGCCGCTCATTTCAGGGAGGCATTCCGGCAATGACTCGAGCCGCCGCCAAGCCGAAAGATAAAGCCCATCAGGCGACGGAGGGTGAGATCGTCGTGCAGGCCCAGCTCCGGATCGTCGTCGCGGTTCTGAAGATGGCTCGCGGTGCCCTGCCCAGAATGCTCGCAGCGCTTCCTCTTTCAGCCCAGGAACGAGATCCCCAAGCCGATCTTGGCGCCGAGCCCGACGTCACGAGCGAGGTCCGCCGGGTGATCGAATGCGTGCTGGCGGACTTCCTCGATCCCGCGATCACGGATCTGAGCGCGGCGGCGGAGTACCGGCCGGCGTCGGCCCCCACAGCAACGGACCCGCGATAAGATCTCCTCCGCGCCCACCCGGGCGCCACAAGGAGAGAGCCATGAACAAGCTTGGTTGCCTGATCGCCGCGGTGGTGGTGGTCGTGTTGGTTGGATTGTTCGCGATGAGCACCTACAACGGTTTGGTGACCTCCGAGCAAGCCGTCGAGGCGCAGTGGGGACAGGTACAGAACGTCTATCAGCGGCGGGCGGACCTGGTGCCCAACCTGGTGGCGAGCGTCAAGGGCGCCGCCAACTTCGAGCAGTCGACGCTGACTCAAGTGGTCGAGGCGCGCAGCCGCGTCGGCCAGGTCAGCGCCCAGGCGACGCAGCAGATCCTCAACGATCCGCAGAAGTTCCAGCAGTTCCAGCAGGCCCAGGACGGCCTCTCCTCGGCTCTCTCCCGGCTGTTGTTGGTGGTGGAGAAGTACCCGGACCTCAAGGCCGTGGCCAGCTTCCGCGATCTGATGGTGCAGCTCGAGGGGACGGAGAACCGCATCGCCGTCGAGCGCCGGGCTTTCAACGAGGCGGCACAGGAGTACAACACCCGGGTGCGCAAGTTCCCGGCGGCGGTCTTCGCGCGGATGTTCGGCTTCCAGCCCAAGGCCTACTTCCAGGCCACCACGCCGGGAGCGGAAACGGCGCCCAAGGTCGACTTCGGGAACGCCACCCCAACCCCGGGACGCTGAGCGCTCCGGGAGGGGCGTCCTGAGGAGGGCGCCCCTGGCGACGCCGGGGACTAGACAAGGAATTCCTCACTGCCGTATACGTTCCTTTAGAAGGAATGATGGAATTGAGATCTCTCCCCGCCCTGCTCCTCGGCGCCATTCTCATCGCCTCTCTTTCGGGGTGCTCGGAGGAGGGTGCTCACGCCGCGGCACAGGCGGACCCGGGCGATCTGGTGGCTCACCGGGGGACCTTCCGTCAACGGCTGCTGCTTTCCGGCGAGCTCGAGGCCGAGCGGGGCGATCCCCTCTCCGTGCCGCGCACCAATCAGTTCCAGCTCCAGATCCGCTGGCTGGCCGAGGATGGCACGCCGGTCAAGGCCGGCGAGCCGGTGGTGGAGTTCGACAACTCGCAGTTCGCCTCGGACCTCGAAGAGAAGCGGCTCGCCGCGTCGGATGCCGCCAGCGAGCTCGAGCGCACGGCCGCCGAGTCCAAAACCGCCACCGCCGACAAGCGGTTCGCGGTGGAGAAGGCGCGCTCGGAGGAGGAGAAGGCGAAGATCGCCGCCGCCGTGCCCAAGGACCTGCTCGCGCTACGCGAGTACCAGGACCGTCAACTCGCCTTGAAGCGTGCCGAGTCTGAGCTCGCCAAGGCCAACGAGGATCTCGACGCCACCACCCGCGGCGGCGGCCGCGACGTCGACGTCAAGAAGATCGCCCTCGAGAAGTCGCAGCGCGAAATCCACACCGCCAGCGAGGCGATCGACGCCCTCACGCTGCGGGCGCCGCGGGCCGGCATGGTGCTGATCGGCGACCATCCCTGGGAGGGCAGGAAGCTGCGGGTGGGCGACACGGTGTGGGTCGGCATGACGGTGGCCTCGCTGCCGGATCTCTCGGCCATGAGGGTGCAGGCCAACCTCTCGGACGTCGACGACGGGCGCATCCAGCCCGGCATGGAGGTGCTCTGCACCCTCGACGCCTATCCCGACCAGGTGTTCAAGGGGCAGATTGCCGACATTTCGCCCGTCGCCCGCGAATCCCGCCGCAGCCCGCTGCTGCGCTACTTTCCAGTGCACATCAACCTCGACCGTTCAGATCCGGGGCGCATGCGGCCCGGCATGTCGGTGCGGGTCGAGGTGCTGGGGGCGGAGCTGAAAAACGTCCTGTTGGTGCCGCGGGCGGCGGTCGATTTCTCCGGGATCGCCGGCAGTGCCGCCGGGTCCCGGGCCTTGCTGGCGAGCGGCGGCGCCGTGCCGGTGAAGCTCGGAGCGTGCGGGGCGCTGGAGTGTGTGGTGTTGTCAGGCCTTACAGAGGGCACCCGCCTGCGGTCCCGCATCGGCGCCGAGGGCTCTGACGGGAACGATCCGCGAACCAGGAGGCGCGGATGAGCCCGCGCCAGCGGCGGTTCGCCCGTGTCGCTGCCGGCGGCGCAGTGCTGGTCGCGGTGGCCGTGGGCTTCTGGCTGGTCTCCGCGCGGGCCGCCGCCTCCGCCGGCGGAGGCTGGGTCGAGGTGCGGCGCGAGGACCTGGTGATCGGCGTGCCGGCTTCGGGCACCTTGTCGTCGACGCAGGCGGTGAGCATCGGGCCGCCGCAGATCGAAGAGCTCTGGGACTACAAGATCTCCTTCATGGCTCCCGAGGGAACGTCGGTCAAGTCGGGCCAGCCGGTGCTCGGCTTCGACTCGTCGGAGCTGCAGCAGAAGCTGCAGGAGAAGATCGCTCAGCGGGATTCGGCCCAGAAGGAGTTGGAGAAGCGCCAGACCAACGCCGAGCTGTCCCGGCGCGACTCCACGCTGCAACTCGCCGAGGCCGAGGCCCGGCAGCGGCGCGCGACGCTCAAGGTGGAGGTGCCGCCCGCCCTGGTGGCGGCGAAAGAGCTCGCCAAGTCGCGGGAGGATCTGGCGCTCGCCAACCGCGAGATGGCCTACCTCAAAGAAAAGATGCGGCTCGAGGCCTCCCAGGCGCAGACCGACATCGACGCTCTCGTCAAGCGGCGCGACCGCTCCGCCGCCCGGGTCCGGGAGATGGAGGACGCCATTCGCCGCATGATGGTGCCTGCCCCCCGCGACGGCACGGTGGTTTACGTGGCGTCCGACAACGGCGAAAAGAAGAAGATCGGCGACTCCTGCTGGCGCGGCCAGTCGGTGATGGAGATCCCGGACCTGCGGAAGATGCAGGCGGACGGCGAGGTCGACGAGGCCGACGCGGGGCGCGTGGCGGCGGGCCAGCGAGTGACCTTCCGTCTGGATTCGCATCCGGACGACCTCTTCACCGGCCGGGTGCGCAGCATCGGCGGCACCGTGCGCAGCCGCTCGGACGTCAATCCACTCAAGGTGGTGAAGCTCACCATCGATCTCGACCGTACCGATCCCCAGCGTATGCGTCCCGGAATGCGGTTCCTCGGCACGGTGGAGCTCGAGCGGGCGCCGAAGGTCCTGGTGGCTCCCGCCGAGTCGGTGTTCACCCGGTCCGATGGGCCGGTGGTTTACCGCCGCTCGGGGTGGAGCAGCCAGCCGGTGCATCCCGAGCTTGGCCGGCGCAACGACCGCCTGGTGGAGATCAAGAATGGCCTGCGCTCCGGCGACATGATCTCCCGGCGCGACCTCGCCGGGGACCGCGGCAGAAGTGGAGCGGGCCGATGAAGCCGATCAAGCCGAACGGGAAGGCGCGGCTGGGTTTCTTCCTTGCCGCGGTGGCGGTTCTGGTGGCCCTGGCGGCCTTCCTCCCCACGGCGGGCTCCGATGCGGTGGGTGACGTGCCGGTGCTGCGCCTGGCGCCGGAGGATTTCGAGCGCCAGGTGCCGGCGCAAGGCAACCTCAGGGCGGTCACGGCGACGCCGATCTCCGTCCCTCTGGGCGTGCCTGGGCCTTTCCGTATCGGCTGGGTCGCCCAGGATGGTTCGCGGGTGAAGCAGGGCGACGTGGTCATCCGTTTCGATCCCAGCGCCATGGAGAAACGGCTGGTCGAAGCCGGCGACGACCTCAAGGAAAACCAGTTGACGATGGAGAAGAAGCAGATCGAAGGCACGGCCGAGCTGCGCAAGCTGGAGAAGGACGCGGCGATGGCCCGCCTCGAGCTGGCGGACGCCAAGCAGTTCCAGAAGAAGGACGCGCTGATTTTCTCCCGCGCCGACATCATCGAGTCGGAGATCGACCAGGGGCTGGCCGAGGAAAGGGAAGGTCATGCCGAGGCCACCCGCCAGACGCGGCAGAAGCTCTCGGGTACGGAGGCGGCCCTGCTCCAGATCAAGATCCGCCAAGCTGACGCCAAGATCAGCCAGGCCCGCGCCGCCCTCCAGGCGCTGACGGTGACCGCGCCCCACGACGGCGTTCTCATCCTCAAGCGCAATTGGCGGGGAGAGACCACCCGGGTGGGCGACAGCGTGTGGAACGGCCAGCCGCTGGCCGAGATTCCGGACCTCTCTCGGATGCAGGCCGAGGTCTACGTGCTGGAGGCGGACGCCGGCGGCCTGTCGCCCGGCCGGAAGGCGCTGGTGACCGTGGAATCCGCCCCCGGCGTCACCTGGCCGGCGAAGATCGCCCGCGTCGACGCGCTCGCCAAGCCGCGGATCCTGGGCTCTCCGGTGCAGTACTTCGCGGTCACCCTCGCCCTCGACCGCACTGATCCGCGGGTGATGAAGCCAGGGCAGCGCGTCCAGGCGAAGCTCTTCCTGGAGCAGCGCAAGGGTGCTCTGCTGGTGCCGCGCCAGGCCCTTTTCGACCGCGAGGGCCGCACGGTGGTTTACCGGCGGAATGGGAAGGGCTTCGCGCCGGTCGAGGTGAAGCTGGGGCCCTCCACCCTCGGCCGGGTGGTGATGGAGTCCGGCGTCAGGGCTGGAGACCTGCTGGCGATGCGCGACCCGACGCGCCCGGCGGGAGCTCCGCCGCCGAAGAAGGACACGGCCCACAAGGCGCCGCCGGTCAGCTCCCGGCGCCGCGGCGGCGGCATGATCATCATCCAATGACTCCCCAGGAAGCTCTCCACTCGGCGCTCGACAACCTGGCGGCGCACAAGCTGCGCTCGGCCCTCACCATGCTGGGCATGATCTTCGGCGTCGGCGCCGTCATCGCCATGATGTCGATCGGCGCCGGAGCGGAGCGCCAGGCCCTGGCCTCGATCGAGCGGCTGGGACTGCGCAACGTTCTGGTGCGCGCCAAGACGCTCAAGGATGACGAGGCGCAGGAGATCCGCCAGAAATCGCTGGGAGTCTCGCAACGCGACGCGGCGGCCATCGCCGAGGCGGTGCCGGGCGTCGACCTGGTGGCGCCTCGCATCCGGGTCGAGCCGTACAAGGTGCTGTCGGCGACCGGCAAGAGCGACGATGCCGCGGCCTACGGCGTCTCGCCTCGCCATCGCGAGTTGGCGCACCTGGTGGTGGCCGAGGGGCGGTTCCTCGACGAGATGGATGACGCCACCCACGCCCAGGTGGCGGTGATCGGGCCGGCGGTGCGCCGCGACCTCTTTGGCTTCGGGCCGGCGGTGGGGCAGTTCGTGAAGCTCAACGAGGTCTGGCTGGAGGTGGTGGGAGTGTTGGCGGACGACGCCGCATTCTTGACCGGAGCGCCGGGGTCGCCAGGGGGCGGTGGTACGGGCGGGCCGGGAGCCTCGGGGAGTGACGGGGCGTCCTCCGGCGGAGCGTCGCGGGAGATCTACCTGCCGGTATCGACGGCCGAGCGGAAGTTCGAGCACCCGGCCCTGGCTTCGCCGCTCGACGAGATCGTGATCCGGCTGAAGCCGGGAGCCAGCGGCCAGGAGACCTCGGGGATCATCCGCGAGCTCCTCGACCGGCTGCATGCGGGGGCAGCAGACTACGAGCTGGTGGTGCCCGAGGCGCTGCTGGCCGAGAGCCGGCGCACCCAGCGGTTGTTCAACATGGTGATGGGCGCCATCGCCGGCATCTCGCTGCTGGTGGGCGGCATCGGCATCATGAACATCATGCTGGCCACGGTGCTGGAGCGCACGCGCGAGATCGGCGTCCGCCGGGCGGTGGGAGCCCGGAGCCGCGACATCCGTTTCCAATTCATCGTCGAGTCGTTCGCCATCAGCCTCATCGGCGGCGTCACCGGCATCGTGGCCGGCCTCGCCTTGGCGCGCGGCGTGGCGGCGGTGGCCGGTTGGGAAACTATCGTCACGGGGTCGTCTATCTTGCTGTCGACCGGCGTCGCCATGGCGGTGGGACTGGCTTCGGGGATCTACCCGGCGTCCCGGGCGGCGGCGCTGGACCCCATCGAAGCGCTGCGTTACGAATAGGTTTTCTCAGCCTCGCCGGCAAACCCAAGGCGATTGAGCATCTGGTAACATCCTTGTCAAACCCGTCGCCCAACGGAACCAGATGAGGAACGCCCCACTTTGGCTCGTGCTTCTGCTCGGCTTGGTGGTCGGCGTGCCGGCGGGTCGCCTTGCCATGCGGGCGCCGGAAAAGACCGCTCCGGCGTCAGTACCGGCCCCCGCCCCATCGCCAACGCCGGCTACCTCGCCCAGCTCTCCGGCGAGCGAGGTCGTCTTTACCTGCAAGGGGACCGTGACATCGCCGCCCCCGTCCTGGTGCGAGCCCGTGCGGCTGCTGGGCGATTTCCTGGGACGCCCGTTGCGGGCCAACGCGGCGCGCGACGAGCTCGCGGCCGACCTGGCACAGGCGGCGCAGGCGGCGGACTACGACCTGCACTTTCTCGTGGCCCTGGTGCCCGCACCGCCAGACCCGCGGCTGGATCAGGCCTTGGAGGCCGTGCAACGGGCCTTTGCCCAATCCGACTACCTGGCGGACCGCGTCTGGCTGCCATGGACGGGCGAGGGGGCCAACCGCGTCGGGGGCGCCGTCCAGACCGCTCCCGGACTCTTCCTCTTCCGCCGCCGGGAGAGCGCCGGTTCGCCTCGGTCGAACAGTCTGTTCCTCGTCTTCCTGGTGGGTGAGACGCCCAAGGCAGGGATTCAGAAACCCGCTTTCCGCGAGGCGCTGAAGCTTGCTTCCGGCCTGCAGAGCGGCGCCAGCGATCCCACCGTAGCCCTCCTCGGCCCATCGTTCTCCGGCTCGGTCGAATCGCTGCGCCTTTCGCTGCACTGGTGGAAGCAATGGGAAGGCGAGCAGCAGGGCCGGCCGCCGCTGAGCTTCCTCGCCGCCACCGGCTCGGCCACGGCCTCGGCGAAGGACATCGAAGGACCGCTGAAAGCCGAGGGAGTCGACCTTTGCCGCGCCGTGTTGCCCGACGAGACGCTGCACGAGCTGACGCTCGACTTCCTGCGCGACTCGATGGGCTGGAACCTGGGGCAGGTCGCCCTGCTCGTCGAGGCGGATACGGCTTACGGCCGCAGCCTGCTGGATTCGGAAAAGGTCAGCCGCAAGCTGCCGCGCTACGGGCCGGCGCCGCACTCGCCGCTGGTCGTGGTGCCCTTCCCCAGCCACATCTCGGAGTTGCGGACGGCGGCGGAAAAGGAGAAGGCGGCGCAGGCCAAGGCCGCCGCGGGCACGCAGCCCAGAATCCCCACTCAGTCGACGGCTTTGGAGCTGGATCTCACCGAACCCGGCCAGCCGGACGATCTCGTCCCTACTTTCGATTCGCTGACCGTGCTGAGCAATCAGCTGGTGCTCGAAGACCTGCTGCAGGCGATCTCCCGCGAGGGCATCCGCTACGTCGGAATTCTGGCGACGGACGTCAAGGACAAGCTGTTCCTGGCCGAACAGGTGCGGTCGCGGGTGCCCGACGCCCTTCTCTTTACCCTGAACAACGACCTCCTCTTCGCGCATCCCCAGTATTCGCAAACGCTCGACGGCATGCTGGTCTTTTCCAGCGCGCCGCTGCTCACCGAAGGGTCGCCCTGGCAGCCGGTGTCGCTCTCGCCGGTGCCCGGCCGTATGCGGCGGAAATTCTCCAGCGAGTTTCAGCAGGGGATCTACGAGGCTGTGCGCTACCTGCTGGGCGAAAAGGTCGTGCGCCCCAGGGCCTGGATCATGGCCGTGGGCAACGGCTCGCTGTGGCCCGTGGCCCGCTTGAAGGTTACGTTGCCACCGGAGCCCGTGCTGTTGTGCGGCGAGGAGCCGCCGATGCCCGGTCCGGTCGAGGGGAACGGTTTCACCGGCCGGGACGACCTTCAGATCCTGCTGGTGGCCTTGCTTTTGGCAGTCTTCGCCTGGAGATTGGATCGGGCGGCCCTCCTCGAGCGAGTGGCGGGCGACCACTTGGAGCACTATTCGGGCACCCGAATCCTGCTGGTCGCCGGAACGGCGCTCCTGGCCGTCACCGCCGGCGTATTGCTGGCGGTTGGGAGCATTCCGGCGTGGGCGCGGGGCATCTCGCTGGACGGCCAGGCGGTGCACTGGCAGTGGATGCAGATCGCCTACCTCGCGGCCCTCGGCCTGGTGTACGCCTTGCTGGTCCGCGCCGTATCAAGGGCGGCCCATTCCCGGGTGACGAGGTCGCTGGCGGTGGTCTGGAGCTTGGGCGGCGTCGTGGCGCTGGCGGTGATCGCCGGCGGGTTGCGCTGGCTCTGTATACCGGGGGACCAGGTGGAGCTCTTCCATCTCCGGGCGCGGGCCTTCTCCTCGGGCCTGTCGCCGCTGGTCGCGCTCGCCGCCGTGGGTTGGGCGGTCTATGTCTGGATCCTCTGGGAGCTCCTGCGGCGCAGGCTGATGGCGCGGCAGTCCACCGACTGTCCGGTGGAGACTCTCGGCGATGCCGCGACCTTCGGCTGCGCTCCGGCGCTGAAGAAGATTCACGGCCTGCTGGTTCATACCCTGCCCACCGACCGCCGGCTGTGGCTGCTGCCGGCCCTGGCCTTCCTGCCGCCGGTGTCGCTGCTCTGGTCCACCGTGCAGCCGGTGGCGGAGACGAAAAACTTTGGCCGGTTTTTCATCCTTTTCCTGGTGGTGGCGCTGGCGCTCTCAGCCCTTTCTTTCTTCCGGTTCTTCCGGCTCTGGGTGTGGACGTTGCGCATCCTTCACCGGCTGGACAACGCCTCGCCGCGGGTGGCCGATGCCTTTCAGGCGGTGGCGAAAGATCTGGACTGGCGGCCCATTCAATCCTTCGGCTGGCAGATTCCGGCGTTCAAGACGCTCACCCTGTCGGTGCGCCGGCTGAAGGCCTTGGCCGCGGCCGGCAAGGTCAAGCTTCCAGACGGGACGGCGCCTCTTGACGCCGCCACGAAGGAGATCTTCGAGAACGGGACGGACGCCGGCTCGCCGCAGGAGATAGCGGCCCGGAACCAGCTGGAGACGATCTTTGGCAAAGTTTGCGTCGATCTGCAGGGCCACTGCAGTGACCCGGAGGTGCGGCAGTTCGTGGCCATGCGGGTGGCGGCCTGGCTGCGCTACATCTTTGCCCACATGCGCAGTTGCCTCATCGGCGGCCTGGCCAGTGGATTGCTGGCGCTGGTGGGGGTCACGGCCTACTCCTTCCAGCCCCGTCACTTTGTCTCCCTGGCGATCTGGCTTGCCCTGGCGGTGGCTGTTGGGCTGACGATGATGGTCTTCGTGCAGATGGATCGCAACCCGACCCTGAGCCGCATCGGCGACACCACGCCGGGGAAGGTCACCTTCGACCTCCCCTTCTTCTCGAAGCTCTTCACCTTCGTCGGCCTTCCCCTCCTGGGCCTTATCGCCACCCAGTTTCCTGAAGTGGGCCACCTGCTGGGTGGCATCGCCGGCCAGCTGCTACGCATCGCAGGAGGCGGGTAGGCGCGCCAAAACACCGTCACCTGCCTGCGGAACCTCCCTTGTGGCCATAGCCATTTGCGGAGTAACCTCCCGTTTGGTTGAACTAAAACGGAGCGCACTCCCGAATGGTCCAAATCGAACGAGCGTTGCAGATGAACCTGCCGGCCCGCCAGTCGGCGTTTCTCTGGGGACCCCGCAAGGTCGGGAAAAGTACCTACCTCCGGTCGGCGTTTCCCGGCAGTGTGACGTTCGACCTGCTCCAGACGGACCTCCTGCTGGAGCTCACCAAGCGTCCGGCCCTGCTCCGCGAGCGCCTCCTGGCATCTCCGCCCGAGACGCTGCGATCTCCGGTGATCCTGGACGAGGTCCAGAAGGTCCCCCAACTGCTGGACGAGGTTCACTGGCTCATCGAGCACCGGGGGCTGAGCTTCGTCCTGTGCGGATCGAGCGCCCGCAAGCTCAAGCGGGGTGGCGTCAACCTTCTGGGCGGACGCGCCTGGCGGTACGAGATGCACCCGCTCGTCTCCATCGAGATCGGGGATCTCGACCTCATGCAGGCGCTCAACCGGGGCCTCGTCCCGGGCCACTACCTGGACCCTGAATACAGACGCTCGCTCGAGGCCTACGTCGTGGACTACCTGAAGGAGGAAGTCTTCGACGAAGGGCTCACTCGCAACGTGGCCGCCTTCTCGCGTTTCTTCGAGGCGATGGGCTACTCCCACGGCGACCTTACGAACTACGCCAACATCGCGAGGGACTGCGGCGTCGATGCGAAGACCGTGAAGGAGTACTACCAGATCCTCGTCGACACGCTTCTCGGCACCTTCGTCGAGCCCTGGAAGAGGCGCCAGGAGCGGCAGGTCATCGGCAAGGCTTCGAAGTTCTACCTGTTCGACGTGGGGGTGGCGGGCGCCTTGACGCGCCGGCGGATCGTCGAGGAGAGAGGCGAGCTCTTCGGCCGGGCGCTGGAGCATTTCGTCCTCATGGAGATGCAGGCGCACCGCTCCTACCGGGATCTCGGCTACGGGGTCCACTTCTGGCGAACCAAGAGCGGCTTCGAAGTCGACTTCGTGCTCGGCGACGGCGAGGTCGCAGTGGAAGTGAAGGGAACCTCCCGCGTCGACCCTTCGGACTTCCGGTCCCTCCGTGCGTTCATCGAGGACAACCACCCGCGTCACGCCATCCTCGTCTGCAACGAGCGCGCTCCCCGGATCGTCGAGGGTATCGAGATCCTTCCCTGGCGGGAGTTCCTGGCGCGCCTGTGGGATGGGGAAATCCTGAGCTAGCGATCTGTCGTACTGGGATCGGGAGAGCCCAAAGAAGTCCGCCAGGGACGTGCTAGAGTCCGCCTCGTAGTTCATTCTTTCCTTCAGGAGGATGTGATGACGACAGCGAAGAGCGCCGGGCTCCTGGCCCTGGCCGCCGCGTTTGCGACGTGCGCGATGCCCGCCATGGCCCAGCAGGACTTCTCGAAGGTGGAGATGAAGGTCATCCCGGTTTCCGGCAGTATCTACATGCTGCAAGGGGCCGGCGGGAACATCGGAGTCTCGGCCGGCCCCGACGGCGTGCTGATCGTGGACGATCAGTATGCCCCGCTGGCTGACAAGATCCGGGAAGCCCTGAAGGGGATCAACCCGGGCAAGCTCAGGTTCGTGCTCAACACCCACTTCCACGGCGACCACACTGGGGGCAACCCGACCTTTGGCACCGACGCCACCATCATCGCTCACGAGAACGTTCGCACCCGATTGGCGGCGGGCTCCGTCGTGCGGGGCAACAAGACCGAGCCCATGGCGGCGGCGGGCCTGCCTGTGGTGACTTACGCGGACTCTGCCTCCGTGCACTTCAACGGCGAGGAGATCAAGGCGCGCCATTTTCCCCACGGCCACACGGATGGCGACAGCATCATTTTCTTCACCAAGTCCAACGTGGTCCACATGGGCGACGACTTCTTCAACGGCCTCTTCCCGTTCGTCGACACGGATAGCGGCGGCAGTGTTCAGGGGTTGACGGAGGCCGTGGCCAAGGTGCTGGCGCAGGTGCCCGCCGACGTCAAGATCATTCCGGGCCATGGTCCGCTGTCCGATGTCGAAGGATTGAAGAAGTTCCATCGCATGCTGGTGGAGACCTTGGCCGTCGTGCGCAAGGGCAAGGCGGCGGGCAAGACCCTGGAGCAGCTCCAGGCGGCCGGCCTGCCTGACGAATGGAAGAGCTGGAGCTCCTTCATCGACACCAAGGGTTGGATCGCCACTCTCTACAGCAGCCTGGAGGGGGCGAAGAAGAAGCCCGCGGAGCCGAAGCACCACTGAAGCGGGGCTTATTGACCTTCACCTCAATGATTAGCGTAGGGGCGGGTCTGGACGGAAGGTTGGGGGCTCGACCCGCCCTGGTGAGGGCGATCTCGGTTGCAGGGCGGGTCGAGCCGCCGCCCACCGTCCAGACCCGCCCCTACGCTAAACCGATCGCCTACGAAGACAACCGCTTCACCGCCTCCACGAACGCCCTCGCGTTGTCGACCGGAATCATCGGCAGAATGCCGTGTCCCAGGTTGACGATGTGGGGGCCGCCGCTCCCTTCCTTGAGAAGGTTGGCGGTGCGGCGCTCGATCTCGGGGATGGGGGCGAGCAGAGCCGCGGGGTCGAGGTTGCCCTGGAGCACTTTGGGTCCGTGGGGGCCGATCGCCTGCCGGACCTGCGAAAGAGGCATCCGCCAGTCCACCGAAAGAACGTCCACCGGCAGCTCGGCGAGACCCGGCAGCAGGTGGGCGCCGCCGTTGATGTAGTAGATCAGCGGCACCTGGCCCTTCAACGCCGCCACCACCTTGCGCAGCGGGGGAAGGGCGACGGCACGCCAGCGCTCCAGGTCCAGGAGGCCGCCCCAGGTGTCGAAAAGCTGTAACGCCTGGGCTCCGGCGGCGATCTGGCCCTCGAGGTAGGCGATCGAAGTTTCGGCGATGCGATCGAGGAGCAGGGCGAGCCCCTCGGGATCGCCATAGCTCCACGCCAGGAGATGCTCGAAGTGCTTCGAGCCGCCGCCCTCGACGAGATAGGCGGCGAGCGTCCATGGCGTGCCGCCGAAGCCGAGGAGGGGCACCCGCCCGTCGAGCTCGCGGCGCACCAGGCGCATGGCGTCGAAGACGTAGCCCAGGGTCTCGTCGACCTGTGGATTGCGCAGGCGGGCGATGTCGTCGCGGGTGCGCACCGGGTGGGGGAAGCTGGGGCCGTCCCCCTTGACGAACTGCAGCTCGGCGCCCATCGCTTCGAGCGGCAGGAGGATGTCGGCGAAAAGGATTGCCGCGTCGACGCCGAGGATGTCGACGGGCTGAATCGTCACCTCGGCAGCCAGCTCTGGCGTCTTGCACAGGGTGAGGAAGTCCACCTTCTGGCGGATCGCCCGGTATTCGGGGAGATAGCGGCCGGCCTGGCGCATGATCCACACCGGCCGGCGCTCCGTGGCTTCGCCTCGACAGGTGCGGAGAAAGAGATCGTTCACGGGCCGGGAGGATAGCACTACGCAAGCTGAGGCGGGTGTGCGGGCCGTGGGATAGACTGGCTCTCCAATGCTGAGACTTGTCGCCTATGCGCCCGATGGTGTTCGGCGCTTTCCCATCAATCGCAGTGAGCTGATTATTGGGAGCCACGCCGACTGCGACATCGTTCTAACCTACACCGGTGTGGCGCAGCGGCATGCGCGGCTGCTCTACGACGGCAGCCAACTGCGGATCGAGGATCTCGGCAGCCGCCGCGGCCTGCTGGTGAGCGGCCACAAGGCGAAAGAGGCGTTGCTCGAGGTGCTGGACGAGATTCGGCTGGGCGGTGTGACCCTGCTGGTGGAGGATGTGGTTCCGGGACCGGGCAAGCCGCCGCCGGCGGATCCGGTGACGAAGGCCGGTCCGCCCAGCATCACCCCGAAACGCATGATCGAGCACCTCAACCGGCTCTCCGAGTGGGTACTGGCGGACGACGAGAGCCGCACCACCTCCGAGGCCCTGATCGAGGACGTGCTGAGCGACTTCGGGGGGGGCGCTCTTTTTCTTCTGCTGGGCGATCAGGAGAATGCCGGCGTCAAGCTGGTGGTGTCGACGGACCAGGCCTGGTTGGCCAGCGGCGAGGGGCTCCTCGAGCAGATCCTCCGCCGCCGCGCCGCCGAGACGGTGCCGGCGGCCAGCCGCTGCTTCGACGGCGAATTGGCTGGCACGCCGGCTTGGATCTGCCATCTCACTTTCGGAGCCATGGACCGCAGGTACGCGATGATGGTCGCGTTTCCCCGTTTCCGGCCCCAGGAGCCGGATTGGTCGCCGATGGCAGGACTGAATGCCCTTGGCCACCTCCTGGTGTTGGGACTGGTGCACCACGTCGGGTGGTACGAGCCCATACTGCCGGGCCATCCGGGGCAGCAGGACATGACTCTCGACCCCAATCTCGTGGTGGGAGAGTCGCTGGCCATGAAGCAGGTCGTGGAGCAGCTGCGGGCTGCGGTCGATCCGCCCGTCCACGTGCTCCTCTCGGGCGAGCCGGGAGTGGGCAAGGACCTTCTGGCCCGCTCGCTTCATCTCTCGGGGCCGCGGCGGCATGGACCCTTTGTGAGCGCGAGCTGCGGGGGCGCGCGGCCGCTGCAGATCGAGGCGGACCTCTTCGGCGCCGAGGTTCAGGGCAAGGGCGGCCCAGTGCGCCGAGAGGGGAAGTTGTTGCTGGCCCACGGCGGCACCCTGTTCCTCGACGAGGTCGAGCAGCTTCCCATGGAGGTTCAGGCCAGACTCGTCCGCTTCCTGCGTTCGGGCCTCGACAGCCAAGAGGGACGCTCGCTCAACGTTACCTGCGGCGCGGACGCGCGGACCTTGCTGATCGACGCTCGCGAGAGGTCTACCGAGGGGAAATTGCTGTAAAAATCGAACGCCTCGCTTTTGGCCGCCCATCCCTGACACCAGCCGAACAGGAGAATCCCATGCCGCTCGCCAAAATCCACGTCCAGCAAGGCCGTTACGATCAGGCTCGCATCGCCAAGGTATCCGGCGCCATCCAGGCCGCGTTGATGAACACGCTTCGCATGCCGCCCGAAGACTTCTTTCAACTGATCTTTGAATTTCCTAAGACACGCTTGCTTCACACGCCGTCGTTCGTCGGCATGCATTACACCGACGATCTGATCATTCTCGATCTTACCTTCATTCAAGGGCGGCCGAAGGAGACGCGCCTTGCGCTCTTGAAGGACGTCAACACGCGCGTCGCCGCGGCCGCCGGGGTGTCACCGGACGACATGCTCATCACGCTCTACGAAGTTCCCGGCGAGAACATCTCGTTCGGCCAGGGCGAGGCGCAGCGCGCCAACGCCGTGGCGCGGGCGTGAACCAGGGCCCGCAACCGTTCGTCCATTAGGAAGAAGCAAACAGCCCATTCGATAGATCGGAAGAATGCCGCGGAATTGACCCGGCGGA
>DATIOS010000483.1:0-4608 GCA_035472915.1 Thermoanaerobaculia bacterium | reverse complement strand
CTCATCTCGGCGCCGCAGACGAAGCCGGAGATCCTCGGCATCGTGATCGGCTCCACGATCAAGGGCATCATTGCCGGAGTGCTCATCGGCTACTTCGCCCGCAAGGTGAAGTCGCTCCCGCTGGGCATCCTCTTCGGGCTGGCTGTCGGCGCGGCGCTGGCCTACGGAGTGGTTCGGATGAGTGGCAACAATCCCTACTTCTGGCAGATCATGCTGCCCGGCAGCGCCGTGGGAGTCATCGTGGGGTACGCCACCCAGAGGCACCAGGAGGCGCCAAGGGTTCCCAGCGCCGCCTCGTGAGATTCGTGACAACGGGAAAAGGAGAAACGAAGATGAAAGGAATCACCCTGCGCTGGATTGCCGCGGCGGCCTTGCTGGCGGCGCTGACGGTTTCCGGACTTCTCGCCCAGGCTCGGGAGCCGGAAAAAATTTCGGAAAGGATCGATGCCCGGACCGCCTTCCACATGCTGAAATCCCTGGCCGGCGAATGGACCGGCACGGCAGGCCAGGAAAACGCGCCGACGACCGTCACCTACCGGGTTACCGCCAACGGTCACGTGGTGACCGAGACTCTCTTCGCGGGCACCGACCACGAGATGATGACTTTGTACTACATCCAGGGCAGCGATCTGCTGGCGACTCACTACTGCTCCGTGGGAAACCGCCCCCAGTTCAAGCTCGACTCCGGAAAGTCGACTCTCAAAGAGCTGGTCTTCGGCTTCGACGGCGGCAACGGCTTCGACCCCGGCAAGGACAACCACATCCACGACGCCAAGCTGGACTTCAACGGCAAGGACAAATTCGACGCCTCGTGGTCCTTCTACTCCGGCGGCGAGAAGCGCGGCTCGAACGACTTCCACTTGAATCGGGTGGCGAAGAAAGCGGCGGGGAAATAAGAACCGCTCGGTCTCCGATCTCCTCGAAGGCCTGACCCCGGCGGGTTGTCATCCCGCCGGGAAGCTCCTTACGCCTTCCCCTCGAACATCGCCTCCGTCGGCAGCGTCTCCGGCCCCTTTTCTGTGCATACCGCGTAGTGGGTGGCATACATCGACACGCCGGCGTACTCTCCCCGCTTGTTCAAGATGTAGAACGTCAAATCGAAGGCTGGCCGGCCGCGATCGTTGAGCAGTCGCTTTTCGACGGTGTTGGCGACGACGCGTTTGAGCGCCTCCATGCCGGCGTCCTTGGGGTGGGCGCCGCGGCGCATGGCCTCGACGATGAGAAAGGAAGAGAGATTGTAGAGGTTGGCCTCGCCCCGGCCGGTGGAACCGGCGGCGCCGATCTCTCCGTCCACGTACAGGCCGGCGCCGAGAATCGGCGAGTCGCCGACGCGGCCCGGAATCTTCCAGGAGAGGCCGCTGGTCGTCGTCACGCCGCAGATTTCCCCCTTGGCGTTGATGCCGTCGCAGTTGATCGTGCCCCAGAGATGCTCGGCGCGAATGAGCCCCTCGCGGACCATCTGCAGCGCCGCCTGATGCCCCGCCTCGGCGCGCTTGTGGGGATCGAGATAGTGGCCCGGGTCCACCCGGCGCTTCCATTCGAGCCAGAGGCGGCGGGACTTCTCGGTGTTGAGGTCGTCCTCGATCCTGAATCCCAGGTTGCGGGCGAAGTCCTGTGCGCCCTTGCCGACCAGGAGGTGGTGATCCGTCTGCTCCAGGACGGCCTTGGCGACCAGCGACGGCGTGCGCACTCCTTCGAGTGCGGCCACAGCCCCGGCCTGCCGCCGCGGCCCGTGCATGCACGACGAATCGAGTTGCACGACGCCTTCGGCGTTTGGCAGACCGCCATAGCCGACGCTGTCCTCTTCCGGGTCGAGCTCGAGAATGTTCACCCCGGCGACGACGGCGTCGAGCACGTCGGATCCTTGAGTGATCATCCCGAACGCCTTCTGGACGCCGGTTACGTCGCCGCCGTTCTTGAAGACGTTGCCGTTCGCCGAGGAGATGACGGCCGGCTTGGCGCTCTTCGACGCGATCACGGCCGGAGCCTGCCCGAGCAGCGCTCGTGGCGCTGCCGCCGTCAGTCCGGCAGCGGCCCCCGCGAGGATGAAGTCGCGGCGGTTCAGCTTCTCGATCATGGGTAGGTCTCCTGGGCGGTCATGGCTTCGGCTCAAGTGGGCTGTGACTCAAAGTGTCGAGCGACTGAAGGTCGTGACAGGACGATCATGGTCCAGACCCCAAGCGCCGTTCCGTAGGGCACTCCGAAGCAGGTAAGCGCGGCGACGACCATACACAGAGTGCGAGAGCGGCGCGCTTTGAGCCGTTGAGCCGCCAAGAACTTCAATGCCGCCATTGTCACCATGGAAATGAAGATCGCGAGTCCGAAGAGGCCGAAAAACCACCCCATGAACTCGGGCGGTGGCGCCTGGCCTGGCTGAGATGGAAACCTGGCAATCACCGAGCCGATGAAAGCGCCCATGAGCGCGTAGAGGAGGCCGAAGACCGAGAAGAATGCGTTGATGGCTCCAGCGATCACGTAAGCGATCGACAAGAGCTTGAGGTGCTCGTCATCGATTACTGCTTGGCGCTCTTCTGGAGTGTCCATAAGAGGGAGAAAAAGTAAGGACGACCCGGTTTTACAGCTTCGCCTCGATCTCCGTGATGTCTTTCTCCAGCTCCACGATGCGCAAGCGCTTGGTGGCGACGCGGGCGTCGACCTCGGAGATCTTGCCGTCGAGCTCGGCACGGGCCTCGTCGGCGTGCGGGCCGGGACGCAGACCTTCGAGCCGGGAGCGCCAGCGGGCGAGGTTTTCGTCGTCGCGGCCGATCGACTCCCGCAGGCGCTCGAGCTGCTCCTGCTTGTAGGTTCGCGTCTCCTGCAGACGCTCCCGGAATTCGCTCTTGCGCTGCTCGCGGTCCTTCTCGCGCTCCTCGTACCAAGCCGTGCGGCGCGCAAAGAACTGATCCATCGCGCCCCGGAAGCGCTTCCAGAGGGCTTCGGACTTCTGCTTCGGCACCGGGCCGACTGCCTTCCATTCGGCCTGCAGGGCCTTCAGGGCTTCGCCGGTCTCCTTGAAGCTCGTTGAAGTGCAGAGCTCCTCGGCCCGCCGGCAGAGATCCTCCTTCTTGCGGATGTTCTCCTTGTTTTCCTTGTCCACCTGCTCGTAGTGAACCTGGCGGCGCTCGAAGAACTGGTCGTTGGCCTTGCGGAAGCGCTGCCATATCGCATCGGCGTCGTCGCGGGGGACGGGGCCGATTTCCTTCCACTGCGCTTGAAGGGCTTTGATCGCCTCGCCCGCGGTTTTCCACTCCGTCGAGGTGCAGATCTCCTCGGCCTGGACGCAGAGCGCCTCCTTCTTCTGGAGGTTCTCTTCCAGCTCTTTTTGGCGATCCTGGAAGTGGACCTGGCGGCGCTCGAAGAAGTGGTTGCCGGCCTTGCGGAAGCGCTCCCACAGCTCTGTCGACCGCTCCTTCGGCACCGGGCCGATGGTCTTCCATTCGGCTTGGAGGGCCTTGACGGCCACGGCGGTGGCCTTCCACTCGGTGGACTCGCTCAAGGTCTCGGCGCGAACGCACAGCTCTTCCTTCCGCGCCAGGTTGGCTTCGAGCTGCTCCGGGCTGACCTTGGGTGCTCCGGCTGGCCGTTCGTCCTTCTCGGTGACGGCCATCCGTTCGCTGAGGTGAGAGTCGAGGTGGATCTCCTCGCCGAGGTTCACCTCCTCGCCGAGGTTCACCTCTTCGCCCAGGTTGACGTCCTCGCCGGGATTGACCTCTTCACCCGGGGTGACGTCTTCGCCGGGCGTGACGACCACTTCGCCGGGATTGACCACCTCGACGGGCTCTTCCGTGGGCAGGGAAGGCGTGGCTTCCTGGGGAGGAACGGGAACATCTTCGGTGTCGGGGATGTGCGGGGGCGCCGCCGGGGGCGGGACCCCCGCTGCCTGGGGGGTGTCGGGGTCGGGTTCGTTGATGTCTGCCATGTTGGTCCTCGGAGGGAGAGAATACTCTTTCGTCTGGGCTCTGCAAGAGGCCGCCTCTATTATCCTCTAGACATGAGGGCAATGATCCTCCGCGCGCTCGGTCCGATCGGGGAGAACGGAAATCCGCTGGAAGCGGCGGAGTTGCCGGATCCGGTGCCAGGTCCGGGGGTGATTCGCCTCCGGGTGACGGTCTGCGGCGTCTGCCACACGGAGCTGGACGAGATCGAAGGGCGCACACCGCCGCCCCGGTTACCAATCGTCCTCGGCCACCAGGTGGTGGGCCGGGTGGACGCCCTGGGGCCAGGGGTGACCTCGCTCGGCATAGGGGACCGGGTCGGCGTTGCCTGGATCGGCTCGACCGATGGCCGCTGCAAGTTCTGCCGCGAGGGGAACGAGAACCTCTGCGTCGCCTTCCAGGCCACGGGCAGGGACCTCGACGGCGGCTATGCCGAACAGATGATCGCGAGGGCTGACTACGTCCACCCGATCCCGGAGGCCTTTTCCGACGTCGAAGCCGCGCCCCTCCTCTGCGCCGGCGCCATCGGCTACCGCTCGATGCGGCTCACCGGCCTGCGGGACGGCGAGTCCCTGGGCCTCACCGGCTTCGGCGCCTCGGCCCACCTGGTGCTCAAGATGGTGCGCCACACCTATCCCAACTCCCGCATCCACGTCTTCGCGAGAAGCGAAGG
>DATIOS010000482.1:0-12878 GCA_035472915.1 Thermoanaerobaculia bacterium | reverse complement strand
CAGGCCTGCCAGGAGGGTGCGTTCTTTGGGTCGGCCTCAGTGGCTTTCTTGAAGAGCCATCTGGCGGTGTGAGGCTGATCGGTGGCGCCGACGTTTTTTTCGTCGCGTTCGAGCAGAGCCCAGGCCTGCCAGGAAGGTGCGTGCTTTGGGTCGGCCTCAGTGGCTTTCTTGAAGAGCCATCTGGCGGTGTGAGGCTGATCGGTGGCGCCGACGTTTTCTTCGTCGCGTTCGAGCAGAGCCCAGGCCTGCCAGGAGGGTGCGTTCTTTGGGTCGGCCTCAGTGGCTTTCTTGAAGAGCCATCTGGCGGTGTGAGGCTGATCGGTGGCGCCGACGTTTTCCGCCCGCACCTCAAGCCGCGCCCATGCCTGCCAAGTCGGAACTTGCCTGGGATCCGTTTCAGCCGCCACTCGGAAGAGGTGCCTTGCCTGTTCGAAATCATCTTCCTTCGAGTAAGAAAGGGGTAGGACTGAAAGAAGCTTTCTCTCTGCCGGATTAACGTATTCGTGGGATAGGGTTGCGGCTGCTCTTAGGAGACGCTCGTGGATTTCGAGCTCATCTACCAGAGGGGCCTCGGAACGAAAGAGAATGGGGAAGAGAGTCTCCGCGATCACCGGATGTCGGGTCTCGACTCGGTAGCCGCTGCGGAGATGAAGGCTCACCTCACCGACGAGCCGGCCACAGATCCTTCGCACTTGTGTCTTGGAAATACCCAAAGCTTCAGTGAAAAGCCGAAGGCTGCACCAGTAGGGGCGCCCTCGGTTGTCCTGCCTGGCTTCTAAGGCAACGACGCTGGCAATCGAGACCAATAAGTCGTCGCCGCCGGGCCATGCGGCGATCTTTGAGACCACATCAGAGAGAATCCGCGATAGAGACTCGCCGCGAGTCGCGGTAAGCATCGCGGCGAGCAGGAAGCCGTTGGAGTCGCTAAGGAGGCGTTCGACCAAAGTCTCGACATTGCCGCCTTCAACGGCTCCCGTCTCGAGTAGGTGTATCGCGATTTCCTGGGCTTCTTCTGCACCGAGTCTGCCAACCCTAATCACTTTGAGGAGACGGGCCGAATCACCGAGATCTTTGTGAGCCTCCTGCCATTCATGGGGGCGTGCCGCGAAGACCAGTGCCGTTGGTGCACCGCGTCGATCGGCCTCGCGTAGAAGCTTCGTCACATGGCGGAACTCGTCGGCTCTGTCTATTAAGAAGGCCATGGGGCCCCGATGGCGCCTGAAGATCTCGAAAGGATCGCTGTTGGGCTCGGTCATGTGGAACACTGCCCAGCCCTCATCCAAAAGGGTGAGGCCTATCTGTAGGAGAATCGTGCTCTTACCCTCACCTCCGGCACCCATAAGGAGGACCGCCCGCAGGCCTTCGGATTTCAGATAGGTGAGGGTTTCCCTGGTCGCTTGCCGCTGCGACGTCAGCCCCGCGCGAACCAAACTCCATCGGACCGGTTCGCCTCGGTAGTAGGCGCGGGCCAACTCGGGAGTTGCCGGAGGCTGCCTGTCGAGGAATGCCGAATCGATCCGGAGACAGCCAGGCTCGAGCTCGTCTGTGGGGGACAAAGCCATTTGAGGGACTTCCGTAGAGATCATCAACTCCCGGGCGAGTTGGCGGAACCACTCAAGAATCCCTTCCTCATGGGCAGCATCGGGCGGCAAGGAGGGATCGATCGGATATCCAAGAAGGCTGAGACTGCGCTCTTCTCGTTCCCTCGTCCGTTCTTTCTCCGCTGGTGTCGGAAGCAGGGAGAACCAATTCGGATCGATACCCCAGTCGCTCCGAAGCTGGTCGTGGAGCCAGCGAATTACCGGATCGCCCAGGCGGTAGCCGATTGCAAGTACCGTATCCATCTCGAAAATTCTGTTAAGGAACTCTCGAGCCTGGAGACCGTTTGGGCCCCCAAGGTCCTGGTATTCGCTCTGGGCATGGACCAGCGTTCCGAAGCGGTCTGCTTTCCCATGGACATGAAGGATGAAGCCAAGCTGCGGGTCGCGCAGGTAGCGGGGTAGCTCATCCTGGTCTTGCCATGTGAGGCTTCCCCAACGAAGCCCGAGAGCGTCCTCAAGCAGCTTGTCAAAATTAGTCGTCAGGAAGCGGGTGATGGGGAGCTGCCGAAAGAGATGGAAGTATTTCGGAGGTTTGAAGAGCGGTGAACGTGTGCCAGGGTCAAAAATCTCCTGCATCAGATCCCTGTATCTCTGAGGAGACCTGAGCTTGAAAAGCTCGGCGATGCGAGGAAAGTCATCGACACGTTTGAACCAGGCACGCAGGCTTCCAAGGTCGCCCGAGCTGAGCAAGTGACCGTCATCGAAGTGTCGCTCGATCCGGCGGAGGAGGTCTTCCCAGCCAGGAAGACCGGCACTCCGGCAACAGCCAGCACCGATGAAAAGGGTGACGCGCCCGTCGCGAAACCGTTGGACAAGATCCTGTGGTAACTCTAGACCGTTCCGCACATGACTCCTTGAGGTTAGTAGCAGTCAGTATTGAGTGCGAAGCTGAAGTATATCGCGGCTACAATGAAAAAGCCCGGCCTCGCGGCCGGGCTTCTCGGTTTTCAGAGAACCAGAGCAGGATCACACCGCCACCGCGACCTCCGCCTCCTTGGGATTCTCGATCTCGACGCCGAGCGCGCCGCCTTTGACGTCGACCCGCAGGAGAGCTCCGTCGTGAACGTCGCCGGCGATCAGGGCGCGGCCGATCTTCGATTCGAGCTCGTGCTGCAGGAAGCGCTTCAGCGGCCGGGCGCCGTAGACGGGATCGAAGCCCTTACGGGCTACGAGCACTCGGGCGGGCTCGGAGAGCTCCAGACGAATCCCACGGTCGGCAAGACGCTTCCTGAGATCCTCGGTCTGCAGGTCGACGATGCGCTCGATCTCGGGCAGCGTCAGCGTGCGGAAGAGCACGATGTCGTCTACCCGGTTGAGGAACTCGGGCCGGAAGTGACCGCGCAGCTCGCGCAGCACGGCGTCCCGGGCCTTTTCGGAGATCTCGCCCGAAGGCGTCATACCTTCCAGCAGGTGATGAGAGCCGATGTTCGAGGTCATGATGATGACGGTGTTCTTGAAGTCCACCGTGCGCCCCTGTGAGTCGGTCACCCGGCCGTCGTCGAGGATCTGGAGGAGCACGTTGAAGACGTCATGGTGCGCCTTTTCGATCTCGTCGAAGAGGATGACGGAGTAGGGCTTGCGCCGCACCGCCTCGGTGAGCTGGCCGCCCTCCTCGTAGCCGACGTAGCCCGGCGGGGCGCCGAGCAGCCGCGAGACGTTGTGCCGCTCCATGTACTCGCTCATGTCGATGCGAATGAGGTTGTCCTCGCTGTCGAAGAGCGACTGGGCCAGCGTCTTGGCGAGCTCGGTCTTGCCGACTCCGGTCGGTCCCAGGAAGATGAAGGAGCCGATGGGCCGCCGCGGGTCCTTGATCCCCGAACGGGCGCGGATGACGGCGTCCGCCACCAGGCGCACGGCCTCGTCCTGGCCCACCACGCGCTGGTGAAGGATCTCGTCGAGCCGCAGCAGCTTGTCCCTCTCGCCTTCCACCAGCCGGGTCACCGGGATTCCCGTCCAGCGGGAGACGATCTCGGCCACCTCCTCTTCCGTGACCTCCTCGCGCAGCAGCTTGCCGCCGCTCTTGTGTTTCTCGGCGAGCACCGCCTCCTTCTCCCGCAGCTGGGTCTCGAGCTGGGGGAGCTTGCCGTAGCGCAGCTCGGCGCTCTTGTTGAGGTCGTACTGCCGCTCCGCGACTTCGATCTCCTGGCGCACCTGTTCGAGCTGCTCGCGCAGCCCCCGGACCTCCTCAATCGACTGCTTCTCGGCTTCCCATTGGGCGCGCATGGCGTCGGCCTGGGCTTTCAGGTCCGCCAGCTCCCGGCGGAGATCCTCCAGGCGCTCCCGGCTCGCCTTGTCCTTCTCCTTCTTGAGCGCCGCCTCCTCGATTTCGAGCTGCATGACCCGGCGGGTGACCGCGTCGAGCTCCTGCGGCATCGAGTCGATCTCGGTGCGGATCATGGCGCAGGACTCGTCGATGAGGTCGATGGCCTTGTCCGGCAGGAAGCGGTCGGAGATATAGCGGTTCGAGAGCACGGCTGCCGCCACCAGGGCGTTGTCCTGAATGCGTACGCCGTGGTGCACCTCGAAGCGCTCGCGCAGGCCGCGGAGGATGGAGACCGTGTCCTCGACAGTCGGCGGCTCGACCATCACCGGCTGAAAGCGCCGCTCCAAGGCGGCGTCCTTCTCGATGTTCTTGCGGTACTCGTCGAGCGTGGTGGCGCCGATGCAGTGCAGCTCGCCGCGGGCCAGCATGGGCTTCAGCAGATTGCCGGCGTCGGGCGAGCCCTCGGTCTTGCCGGCGCCGACGATCGTGTGGATCTCGTCGATGAACAACAGGATGCGTCCCTCGCTCTGCTTGATCTCGTTGAGCACCGCCTTGAGGCGCTCCTCGAACTCGCCGCGGTACTTGGCGCCGGCCAGCAGCGAGCCCATGTCGAGCGAGAAAAGGGCGCGGTCCTTGAGCCACTCGGGAACGTCGCCGCGCACGATGCGTTGGGCAAGGCCCTCGACGATGGCGGTCTTGCCGACGCCGGGCTCGCCGATCAGGACGGGATTGTTCTTGGTCTTGCGCGACAGGATGCGGATGACCCGCCGGATCTCCGCGTCGCGGCCGATGACCGGATCGAGCTTGTTGCGCCGCGCTTCGGCCACCAGGTCGACGCCGTACTTCTCCAGGGCCTCATAGGCGACTTCCGGCATGGCGCTGGTGACCCGCTGGTTGCCCCGCACCGCCGTCAGGACGGCGAGAAAGGCGTCGCGGGTGACGTTGAAGCTCGCCAGCACCTTGCCGACCGGAGAGGAGGAGCCTTCCTCGATCATCGCCAGCAGCAGGTGCTCGACGGAGACGTACTCGTCCTTCAGCCGCTTGGCTTCGTCCTCGGCGCGCAGGAAGATCTGCTGCAAACGTTGGGTGAGATAGATCTTTCCCGCCTCGGCTCCGGGACCGGAGACCTTGGGACGGCGCGAAAGCTCACGGTCGACTTCGGCCTTGAGCGCCTCGGTGGGCGCCTCCATGCGGGCGAGCAGTCGAGGCACCAGCCCCTCCGGCTGCTCGAGGAGAGCGAGAAGCAGATGCTCGCCGTCCACCTCCTGATGACCGTACCGTAATGCTTTGGTCTGGGCGCTCTGCAGCGCCTCTTGAGATTTTTGGGTCAGCTTGTTGATATCCAATTGTTTCTCCCTCCTTCCCTTCCTTCTACATCTCCCACTGGCGAGGCCGGAACTCAGATTCCTGCGCCAACTGCTCGAAGAGCTCGCGCTCACGTGGCGACAATGGGTCCGGAATCACGACGCGAATCTCGGCCAGGAGATCCCCCTTGTCGCCGCCCTGCTTGGAGAGACCGCGGCCGCGCAGGCGAATCTTGCGGCCGGACGAGGAGCCCGCGGGGATCCTTACGCGCACCAGGCCGGTGGGCGTCTCGACCTCGGCCTCGCCGCCCAGCGCCGCTTCCCAAGGTGCGACTGGGACGGTGGTTTGAATGTCCGCGCCGTCGACCTTGAAACGCGAATCCGGCTGGATCTCCACCTTGAGCAGCAGGTCGCCCGCCGTGCTGCCGAGGCCCGGAGAGCCCTGACCGGCCAGGCGGATCTTCTGGCCGGAGCGCACGCCCGCCGGGATCTTCACCGATAAGGATCGGTGCAGGCCGGTCGACGGATCGGAGATCGCGATCTCCTTCTCGCCGCCCTGCACGGCTTCCTCGACGGTGAGGGGGAGCGTGGCTTCGGCGTTGCCGCCGGCCTGCTGGCCGCCTTGACTGCCGAAGCCGCCAAACCCTGCGGGACCTCCCGGCGCTCCCCGCCGCTGGCCCCCGGGTCCGCCACCGCCGAACAGCATGTCGAAGAAGGAGCTGAACCGCTCGCCGCCGCCGCCCATGCCGCCAAGATCGCCGAAGTCGAAGCCGCCGGTGCCGCCATCGCCGTAGCGTACCTCCCAGCCCGGGGGAGCGCCGCCGCCTGACTGCCGAGCGCGGTTCCATGCCGATCCATACTGGTCGTACTTCTGGCGCTTTTCCGGGTCCTTGAGGACTTCGTAGGCCTCGCCGATCTCCTTGAACTTGACCTCGGCCTTGGGGTCCTTGTTCACGTCCGGATGGAACTTCCGCGCCAGCTTCTTGTACGCCTTCTGGATGTCGTCCTGAGACGCATCCTTCTTGACGCTCAATGTGGCGTAATAGTCCTTGTAGTCCAATGAGACGCTCCTCCTCGCGAGAACCTGGCCACCCCCATCCCCGAACCTTGAGGCTCGTGGACTAAGGTTTAGTGCTCAGGACTCACATTGTAGAACGGAAGAGGGGGAACGTCCATTCCCTATGAGGCGGGGCCCAGCCGAGTGGCGCCCGTCAGGGAGGCGTGAATCCGAAGTGCTCGTAGTTCTTGGCGATGAACGACTTCCACTTGTCAGGCACTTCTTCCATGGGGAGGATGGCCTCGACGGGACAGGCGTCGACGCAGAGGCCGCAGTCGATGCACTCTTCGGGGTGGATGTAGAGCATCTCCCAGTCCTCGTTCTTGCCGTAGATGCAATCGACCGGGCAGACGTCGACACAGGCCGTATCCTTCACGCCGACACAAGGTTCCATGATGATATGCGTCATTCCCGGAGCCTCCTTTGACCGCCAGCTCAATCGACGCCGGGATTATACCGAAGGCCGTTGCGGTCTCAAGAACGGGCGGGAAATCGCCGCGGCGAGAAGGCCGGGATCTCGGTTTCACCGTCTTCGAAGGCCAGGCGGGCCACCTCGCGGGCCGTCCAGGGGGCGAGGAGAATGCCATTGCGGAAGTGTCCTGTGGCAATCACCGCCGGCCAATCCGGCAGCGGCCCCAGGATCGGCAGGCCGTCGGGAGTGGCAGGGCGCAGACCGGCCCAGACGGTCTCCAGCCGAGCCCGTCCGATGCCGGGGAAGAGGCGCCTGGAAAAGGCGAGGAGATCCTCGACTCCCTCAACCGTGTTGTGCTTGTCGAAGCCCGCCTCTTCCAGTGTCGATCCCACCAGCAGGCTGGTGGCGCCGCGTCGCACGGCGTAGGAGTCGCCGCGTCGCACGCTGCCGGCCCACGGCCATTCGACGCCGCCCAGCAGCAGCATCTGGCCGCGCACCGGCCGTACGGGGAAGGGTGGAAGCTCGGGGATGAGACCCGACCAGGCGCCGGCCGCGAGAACCAGCAACCGGGCCTCCTTGCGCCAGTGGCGGCCGTGGGCCAGGACGGTTCCTTCCGGCCGCCGCTCGACCCGCTCCACCTCGCTGTCATAGTGGATCACCACCCCGAGCTTCTGGGCGGCTTGAGCGAGGATGGCGCAGACCTGCGCGTTGTCCACCCGATGCTCGCCGGGAAGGTGGAGGACGCGCCGAACCTCGGGGGTGATGTCCGGCACCCAGTGGCGCAGGGCGGAAATCTCGATCTCCTCGGCCCGCTCACCCAACTCCTGCGCGAAGCTCAGAACTGTGTCGAGCTCGGTCTCTTCCCCCTCCTCCAGGGCTACGAGCAGGGTGCCGCTGGTGTCGTAGTCGATGGGAAGGCCGGTCTCGCTCTCCAGGCCCGCCACAAAAGAGCCCCACAGGTCACGGGAGGCGAGGCAGGCGTCGAGGAACGGCCCGCGCTTGCCAGCCTCCGACTCGCCCGCATCGCTGAGGGGAGACAGCATGCCGCCCGCGGCGAGCGACGCCTCGGCGCCGTGGGGAAGGCGCTCGACCACCTCGACTCGCAGGCCGCGGAGGGCCAGCTCGCGGGCGCAGGCGAGGCCGATGATGCCGCCGCCGAGCACCAGGACGTCTGGATGCGTCAACTGGCAGCCTCCTCCTTGAAGGCGGCGTCGAACGCCTCCAGGGTGGCGGCAACTTCCGGCTCGCCGTGGGCGGTGGAGAAGAACATGGCCTCGTACGGCGACGGCGGCAGGTGGACGCCGCGCTGGAGGAGCTTGTGGAACACGCGCCCAAAACGCTGCCGGTCGGTCGCGTCCACGTCTTCCATCCGGTGGACGGGGCCGGCGGTGAAGAAGAGGCCCATCATCGCTCCCCGGCGCTCCACCCGGCAGGGGATGCCGTGACGCAGACCGGCAGCCGCGATTCCCTCTTGCAGGCGGGCGCCGGTGGTCTCCAGCGCCTCGTAGGGGCAGTCCTCGTCCTTGGCGAGCTCGCGCAGGGCGGCACGGCCGGCGGCCACGGCCAGCGGATTGCCGGAGAGGGTTCCCGCCTGATAGACGGGGCCGGCCGGGGCAATGCGCAGCATCAGGTCGCGGGGGCCGGCATAGGCGGCCAGCGGCAGGCCGCCACCGATGACCTTGCCGAGGGTGGTGAGGTCCGGCATGACGTCGAGCACGATCTGCGCGCCGCCCCAGGCCACCCGGAAGCCGGTCATCACCTCGTCGAAGATCAGCAGCGAGGCGTGACGGTCGCAGAGTGTCCTCAAACCTTCGAGAAAGCCCGCGACAGGCGGCACGAGGTTCATGTTGCCGGCGATAGGCTCGACGATGATGGCGGCGATGGTGTCGCCGTGCCGGGCGAAGAGACCTTCGACGGCGGCCAGGTCGTTGTAGGGCGCGAGCAACGTGTCCGCCACCACATTTCCCGGTACGCCAGGAGAGGACGGCACGCCGATCGTGGCGGCGCCGGAGCCGGCGGCGATGAGGAACGGGTCGGCGTGGCCGTGATAGCAACCCACGAACTTCACGAATCGGTTGCGCCCAGTGGCGGCGCGCGCCAGCCGAAGGGCCGACATCGTGGCCTCGGTCCCCGAGTTGACGAGCCGCACCATTTCGACGGAAGGCAGAGCGGCGACGATGACCTCGGCCAGCTCCACCTCGGCCAGCGTCGGAGCCCCGAACGCCGTGCCGCGGCTCAAAGCCTCCTCAATGGCGGCGACGATCGCCGGATGGCGGTGCCCCAGGATGTGGGGACCATAGCCGCCGATGTAGTCGATGTAGCGCCGGCCGTCCTCACCCTCCAGATATGCCCCCGAAGCCGAGCGGATGAACACGGGCTCGCCGCCGACGCCGCGGAAGGCGCGTACGGGAGAGTTGACACCGCCGGGGAGGACCTTCTCGGCGCGGGCGAGGAGGCCGGTCATTCGACCCACCCGGCCGCCAGTCGCCGCGCCGCCTCCCGCGCCGCGTAGGTGAGGATCAAATCGGCGCCGGCGCGTCGAATGGCGATCAGCGACTCCATCATTACACGGTCGTAATCGATCCAGCCGCGCTCGGCCGCCGCCTTGATCATCGAGTACTCGCCGCTGACGTGGTAGGCGGCGAGCGGCAGGTCGAAACGCTGGCGCAGGGCGGCGAGGATGTCCAGGTAAGGCAGGGCGGGCTTGACCATCAGCATGTCCGCCCCCTCCTCGACGTCCGCCGCGGCCTCGCGCAGGGCTTCGCGGCCGTTGGCGGGGTCCATCTGGTACCCGCGGCGGTCGCCGAACTGCGGGGCGGACTCGGCGGCCTCCCGGAAAGGACCGTAGAAACCGCTGGCGAACTTGACGGCATAGGAAAGGATCGGCGTCGCGGAGAATCCGGCGGCGTCGAGCGCCTTGCGGATCGCTCCCACCCGGCCGTCCATCATGTCCGACGGCGCGATGACGTCCGCCCCGGCCTCGGCCAGGGACACGGACTGCTTCGCCAGGTTCTCCAGCGTGGCGTCGTTGTCCACCTCGTGACCTTGGAGCACGCCGCAGTGGCCGTGGTCGGTGTACTCGCAGAAGCAGACGTCGACGATCTTCACCAGCCCTGGGACCTCGGCGTCGAGGGCGCGCAGGGCCCGCTGGACGATGCCGTCCGGCGACCACGAGGCGCTGCGCACCGCGTCCTTGGATTCGGGGAGGCCGAACAGCAGGAGGGAGCGGATCCCCTCGGCGAAGGCCTCTTTGGCGGTCTCCACGATACGGTCTACCGACTGCTGGTAGACGCCGGGCATGGAGCCCACCGGTTTGGCAACTCCCTCGCCGGGGCAGACGAAGAGCGGCAGGACCAGATTGTCCGGGGAGAGCCGGGTCTCGCGGACCAGGCGGCGCAGGGTCGGAGTGCGGCGAAAGCGGCGGAGTCGGGTCGCAGGGAAGCTCATGGCGCTCCCGGTTGTATCGCGGAGCAGGGGGGGAAGGCAACGCCCCGGAGGCTGGGAGCTCCGGGGCGGTCGCGCTTATTGGCACATTTATTGGCAGATGCAGCCCGAGATCTGGCAGTTCGTCAGCGTCTCGCAGGTGACGCAGAGGGAGATCACCTGCGTCGGCGGGCAGTTGGCGTAGGTGGGATTGGCCTGGCTGCCCCCGGCGACGTGCAGCGCTGACAAATCCAACTGCTGAAGGGTCTCGCGTCTGAGTGTGAGTTTGTTCTTCAATTTTCGCATAGCTGTCTCCTCTGAAGGGACCAGTTCATAAGACAGGGTGTTCAGCGGCATGCCTGCCGAGCCGCTCGCTCATTTCAGTCGCGCCTAAGATAGCCTGCGACCCCCCTCGCAAACCCATACCCGGCGGGGGGTTGCAAGATTGGTCCCCTTTTTTCCGTCTTTATAGGGGTGCAAGGGAGAGTCGCCGATGGACGGCGATCTCGACTTCGGGACCTCCATGGCCACCCAACACGACAAGATCTTCAAGCAACTGCTGCGGTTTTTCCTCGAGGACTTCCTCCGTCTCGTCCTGCCCCAGGTACTGGAAAGGCTGGACCTGTCCTCGCCGGACTTCCTGGACAAAGAGCTCTTTGCCGGAGGACCGCAAGGCCGCCGGCGCGAGCCGGACCTGCTCGTCCGCGTCTGCACCGCCGACGCCCGTGCCCTTCTGATCCACGTCGAGATCGAGGCGCGGGCGAGCCGAGGGATGGAGGAGCGCCTCTGGCGCTACAAGAACCAGATCCAGGCACGGTACGACATCCTGGTGCTCTCGATCGTGATCTACCTGAAGCGGGGCCGTCCCGGCGTCCACTTGGAGACCTGGGAGAGCAGCCTCGGCCCAGATTTCCCTGCGCTTCGGTACGTGTCCTTGGGTCTCGAGCGCTGCCGCGCCGCAGAGTACTTGGAGCACCCCGAGCCTCTGGCCTGGGCCTTCGCCGCCCTGATGGACCCTGGCTCCTGGAGCCGGGCTGAGTTGAAGTGGGCCTGCCTTCGCAGGATCGCCGGGCTGAGGGGCCGCGTCGATCCGTTCCTGCTTGTCGACTGCGTCGAAAACTATCTACAATTGGAGGTGCGGGAGGTGGCGGAATTCGAGCTGCTTTACGCGCGAAGGGAAAACCAGGAGGTGCGAGCCGTGAAGATGACATGGTCGGAAACGCTGCGAGCCGAAGGTCGGGAAGAAGGGCGTCGAGAAGGAGTAGAGAAGGGAGCACAGAAAGTCCTGCTCCACCAACTCGGGAAGCGCTTCGGGCCCTTGCCCGAGAACGTCTGCCGCAGGGTGGAGGCCATCGATTCTCTGGATCTGCTGACGCGCCTTGCCGAACGCCTGCTCTCCGCTCACTCTCTCGAAGAGATGGGCCTCGCCTGATTCATTCGCCGGATTGAGAGACCGCGCCCACCCGGGGGAGCCGGGTGGGCCAAAGCAAAACCTAGACCGTGGTCGTGCAGGTTACTGCGGCGCTGGTCGTGCAAGCGACGGCGGCGCTGCAGAAGCAGGTCGGATGCGTGCTGACGCAGGACCCATTGACCTGGGTGCAGTCGACCTGGGTGACGTCACCGCCGACCGGCAGGGTGAGCGTGTTCTCCTCGAGATTCCTGAGAGTTTCCCTGTTGAGTGTCAGCTTCTTCGTAGTCTTTCTCACGGTCTCTACTCCTTCCGGGCCCAAGGGCCCGTGAAAACAACGATCCATTGATCAATGTGCGCTTGGAGGAGCAAACGTGACGATTCTTCACTGTTCCTTCGAAGATGGTGACGCCTCGACTCGGGTATAGTTATGCCGCTCTGCGGCAGAAACTCTGGCCACGGGGTGGGAGGGCGTAATGGAGTTGATGGAACGAATGTCCCACCGCCAGCTCGTGGTGGTCACGGGCAAGGGCGGCGTCGGTAAGACGGTCATCGCCGCTACGCTGGGGCGGTCGCTCGCCGCGGCGGGACGGCGAACGCTCGTCGTCGAGGTCGATCCCCGGGAAAACGTCCACCAGATGCTCGGCGTTCCCCCGTCGGGCGGCGGCATCGTGCAGGCGGAGTCCCGGCTCTGGGTGCAGAACTTGAAGCCTCGCCAGGTCTTGGATGAAATCGTTCGCGAACGATTGAAGTTGGAGCTGCTGGCCCGGCGGGTGCTCGACAGCCCCGTCTACCATCATTTCGCGGCCGGCGCTCCGGGTCTCAAGGAGCTGGCGACCCTCGGCCACGCCCTGCGCCTGCTGCGGGGCCTGGGAGGACCAGGGACGCCGGATCTGAACACGATCGTGCTCGACGCTCCGGCCACCGGCCATGGCGTCAGCCTTCTTGCCGCACCGCGGCTCGTTTCCGAGGTGATCACCAGCGGCCCCTTCTCCGTCATGGCCTCCGAGCTGGCGGCGCTCGTCGCCGATCCGGAGAAGTGCGGCATCGTGGTGGTGACCCAAGCTGAAGAGATGCCGGTCGAGGAAGCCCTGGAGCTGCGCCAGGCGTTGCGCGAGCGGGTGCAACGCGACCCTGAGCTCTTGGTGGTCAACGGTCTCTATCCGCAGGCACCGCACCAGATTCCGGGCGAGAGCGACAACGAGCTGGTGTCTCTCTGGCGCCGCCGGCGGGAGCTCAACGAGCGGGAGTTGGCGCGGCTCAAGGCGGGCTGGCAAGGTCCGCGGATCGAGCTGCCGCAGCTTCCGATCGATCGCGGTCCAGCGCTTCTTTCGGCTCTCAGCCGACTCCGAACAGCGGCGGCAGCGGCTCCGGTGCAGCAGCAGCAGAGGCCGAGACGTCGGGCGAGAC
>DATIOS010000481.1:0-3630 GCA_035472915.1 Thermoanaerobaculia bacterium | reverse complement strand
ATTTTCGTTGCTGTTGCGGTGCTCGGCTCTTTGCTGGTCTGGGGATTCGGCAAGGTCGCAGCCGGGTTCCCCTCTCCCGGGGAGGGGGATGGGGTGGTCGGGAGAGGGGTAGGGGTGAGGGTCTTGGGCGGGGGACGCCCTCCGTCGGCCGGCAATCTGCCTGAGAAGATCGAGTTGATCCTTCTCAGTTGACCGCCGAGTTCCCGGCCTCGAGCTTCTGGATCATCCCTTCCAGCGACTTGCGGTTGCCCTCGTCCGGCGCCTGCTTGACGGCCAGCTTCGCCTCGGCCAACGCCTCCTTGGTGTGGCCCAGCGCGGCGTGACCGCGGGCGAGGCCCACGTGCACCGGCCAGACGTTGGGGTAGCGCTTGGCGTTGAGCTCGAAGACCTTCATCGCCTCCTCATTCTTCTTCTGGGCCAGGAGCTGGCGGCCATAAAGGTGGATCTGGACGGGTCCGGCCGAGGGATCGGCCAGGGCCTTCTCCATCGTCTTCTTCGCCTCGTCCGCCTTGCCGTTGGCGTCCTGGAGTTGGGCCAGGGTGCTGAGGGTGTTGAAGTTCTCCTGGCCGATGCCGGGGCCGTGGGCCGCCACCTCGGCCCAGCGCAGGCCGACGTCGAGGTGGGCCTTGCTCTGCACCGTGTACTGAGCGGCGGCGTCCCAGTTCTCGGGATTGAACCCCGGGCTGGTCCGCAGCTCGCGACGGATGTTCTCCACGTAGAGATCCTCCGGGTGCTCGACCGTGATGGTGAACGGAACCTGCAGGTCCTCCCACTTCATCGCAGCCGTGGCCTTGGCCGGAGTACGCTCGGTGAACTCATAGCTCAGCCACTCGTGGTAGTCGCCCTTCTCCGGCTTGGCCTGCACCCGCAGGGCGTCCTCCTTGGCGTCGTAGAAGAAGCTGCCCCAGGAGGTGTGGTTCTTCGAGAAGATGATGGTCCACTCGTCCTGACCGGGAATGAAGTGGACGCCGTAGGAGCCCGCCGGCAGGGGCTTGCCCTGGACGAGGACGTCATGATCGGTGGTGAGCACCGTGTTCTCGTTGGCGCCGCCCCGCCACGGGCACTGGTCGCCGCAGGTGCCGAAGCCGAGATTGGCCATGCCATACGGAACGAGCCCGCCCCAGATCTTGCCGTGACGGTCCTCGCCGGAAGGACTGTGAACGTGGGGGCTGTTGTAGGTGATGGTCACCTTCACCAAGCCGATACCCTGGGTGACGGACGAATACTGATTGTTGCCGGATGGCGGCAGCGTGAGACCGCCGAACTGGGCGGCAGCCGGCACCGTGGCGAGGAGCACGCCCACGGCCAGCAGGACGAAGGAGCGAATGAGATTTCGGGTCATATAAGATCCTCCAGAAAGAATCGTTTCATTTCTCTACGCGGCGGGCGGCGGAAGGTTCGCCCGTAGATTGTAAAAGGATGTAAATGGATTCGCGCCTCCCAGAGCAGCACCGCGACGGCTTCACCGTCTCCACCGACCCGGCGAGGCTCGACCTCGACGCCATTCACGCCTTCCTCTCCACCGCCTACTGGTGCGAGGGGATTCCGCGCGAGACGGTGGCGCGGGCGCTCGCGAATTCACTCTGCTTCGGCCTCTACGAGGGGCCGCGGCAGATCGGCCTGGCGCGCATGGTGACCGATCGCGCCACCTTTGCCTATCTCTGCGACGTCTACGTGCTCCCCGAGCTGCGCGGCCGGGGACTTGGAACGTGGCTCATGGAATGTGTCATGGCCCACCCGGATCTCCAGGGGCTGCGCCGCATCTCCCTCGTCACCCGCGATGCCCACGAGCTGTACCGGCCCTTCGGCTTCGCGGAAATCAAAAGCCCCGAGCGGCACATGGAAATCGTGCGCCCGGGGTTGTACAAGGCAGGAAGCTAGGAACAGGCACGGACGTCAAGGACTGGAAGGACGACAAAGACCGCCGTGGATCATGCCGTCCTTGGAAGTCCGTGTCCGTCCCTGCCCGTCCCTGTCCTTCCCTGGTTCCTCCCTCACCGCTTCCCCTTCACCTCCAGCTCCACGCCCACCTTCGCCGGCGGCAGCACGCCGGTGAGAAACAGCACCTTCCCCGACTCCGGAATGGCGATGGGCAGCGGCTTTACACCGCCGACCAGACCCTGCTGAAGCCCCTGGGCCTCCTTGGCGAAGAGAGTTTTCTCGCGTCGCTTCTCCTGATCCGCTTCGTCCTTCTTCCCCTTCCCCGGCTCGCGAGCGGTTGGAATCTTCTCCAGCTCGGCATTGCTGACGGTCGCGCCTGGGCTGTTCTGGCGAATGTTGACTTGGGTGGACCCGGCGGGCCCGACATAGGCACTCTGTTGACCCGACTCGTTGCCTCCCACGTTGATGCGATCGGTGAGCACCCCCGGTTGCGCCTGCATCACCGCCCAAGGATCACGCGCCGCGAGCGACTGCGGAGGACTACGCACCAGGGTCGGCCGCAGCTCGCCCGAACGGAATCGATATTTGGGACCGTCCGGCAGCAGCACCCGCCACTCATGAACCTGCACGGGAACGGCGAGTTGGGGCAGGGTGAGGGCGAGATCCGAGCGGCCTGGCGGAATGGCCTTCTCCAGCACGGAGACGATCTCGATCACCGACTCCTTGCCGGTCTCGAAGCCCAGGGGAATGGAGATCGTGCCGTTTCCTCGCTCCAGGGGCCTCACCGGTGCCTCGTCCACCTTGGCGGACCATAGATTAGCCTTGGCCGGCAGGATGACGTCGAGGGCTGCTCCCAAGGCGTTGGAGGGCCGCAGCGTCAACCGGTCGCGGTGCAGCAGGGTGCCGTCGACCGTCAATAGCGTCGTGGTCTCCCGCCGCGCGACGAGCAACGGCAGCGACCGCGCCAGCGGCAGCAGCGCCACGGCCATCTTGCCGCCGCCGGGTGCTCCGCCGAGTCGCCATGCCGCTGCGAGGTCGATGGAGCTCAGGGCTTCACGCAAAGCCGGGGGCAGATCGTCCAGGTCCACCCGGACCCAGCTCGCCTCCGGCAGCGGACGCGCGTCGGCCGCCACCGCCGAGGCGAGAGCGAGATAGCGGGTGCGGACCTCGATTTCCGGCAGGGCTGGGACGATGGGCTCCAGCGGCACCTCGGCGCCGGCGGCGGGAGTCGAGCTGAGCACGAGATATCCGGTGCCGCGGAGCTGGTTGTGCCGGTTGATCGTCAAGCGGCGAGACTCCACCACCGGGATGACGTTCCCCTCGTCCGTGCCGGCCTGCTCGACGACGAGGCCGGGCGGCAGGTCCACCGTGAAGCTTCCCAGGCCGCCGCGGGAAATCTGGTAGAGCACCACGTCGTGGCGCCGGGGACCGTCCGGCAGGAGCTGCACCAGGGTGAGGACGACGCTCCGCGCCAGCAGCTTCTCGGCCTCGCTGCCGTCCACCTTGCGCCGCACCTCCACCGTCTGTGCCTGGCCACGGCGCGTGGTGAGCTGAATCCTGCGCCGGCCCCCCTCTGTCCGGTCGTCGACGATCACCGCGCCGGGCGCCTCGAAGGCGCGATCGGCCGGCAGGTCGATCTCCGCCACCGCCACGGGTGCCACGGTCGCCGGCAGGGTGAGGCGGCTCACTCCCTTGCCGACGAGCAGCGGCCCGGTCACCTTGACGGCGTAGCGTCCCGGCCCGAGATCG
>DATIOS010000480.1:0-10111 GCA_035472915.1 Thermoanaerobaculia bacterium | reverse complement strand
GGCCAAGCGGGTCTTGCCGATGCCGCCGAGACCGTGGATGGCCTGGGTCTGGGTGATCGCGGTGGCGGCGCTGGGACCGTGAAGGTTGGTCTCCAAGGTGCGGAGCTCTTCGTCCCGGCCTTTGAGGAGGTCTCCCATAGGTAGGAAGGGGAGGTTGTGGATCTTGGGGCCGCGGGATTTCGCGGGCTCTTTTTCCGGGTCGGGTTGCTCACCGGTGATCCCCCAGACTAGCTGGTTCATTCCTTCCTTGGTGATTCCACCTCGGAGATCCGCCCATTTAAAGCCTTTGAGAAAGAGAGGGAGCTTGATCTCAGTCGGTGCACCAGGCAACAGGACAGGAATGACGGGGAGGCCCCGTTCCACAAACTCCGAAAGGGCACCTTCGTATTCGGGTTGCTCCCAGCGGCCAAATCCGCTTTCACCCACCAGGACGGCCGCAGTCTTTGCGGTCTCGATGGCCTTCTCCAACGCGGGAATCCAGCGGCGCCCGGGGATGAGGTTCCATTCGTCCAGCCAGACCTTCAAACCGCGCGCCCGCAGCGCCTCCCCAATCTGACGTACTGCCGGCTTGTCCTTGCTGTTATGGCTGAGGAAGACGTCGAAGGTCTCGGACAAGGCGCGGACTCCTGGTTTGGGATGCCTGGCAGTTTATCAGGAGCTGTGGACGTCCCGCGGGGTCTCCAGCATCACCACGATCTCCGCCAGCATCGCCGCGGACTGGTGATGCACCATCGCGATCCCGTCCGAAGTCTCCCCGGAACCGCCGTGCATCACCGCGATTCCGGACGGCGACTTCCCCGGACCGTGCGGAGACACCGCCGTCCCGGTTTGCATCACCGCCATCCCGACGGGAACGACGCCGGTCTCGGCCGGCAACGCTCGCAGCGAGCTTTGCATCACCGGCGCCGCAGTGTGATACACGCCCAAGCTGCTCTGATTCACCACGAGCTCGGCGTGAATCACCGCGAGCTGCTATTGCGTCACTCAAAGCGCGCGTTGCATCGCTCGCCAGCTCCGGTGGAACACCACGAGCTCGCGGTGCGTCACGCAGAGCTGGCGGTGGAACACCACGAACCCGCGTTGAGCGACGCAATCCGGGTCCGTGGTGTATCACGGCGGATCCGGCGTGTATCAGACCGAGCTCGCGGTGATTCACGAGCGGTCGGCGGCGGACTTTGACCTCGGTTTGTGTTCCAAATGCGGGTTCTTGGTGGGTCTTCGTGAGTCATCGTCGATCCTGGAAGGCTCCGCGGCGTGTCATGAACGCTCCTTGTGTGTCATGGACGGGTCCTGGTGTGTCGCGGACCGGGGCCGGGAGTCCCCGATCGGCTTCGGCGTCACTCCCGCCGGCCTGGCCGTCGCTCCTCAGCGCGGATTTGCGGGTTCTTGGGGTCCACTCAAGTGCAGCAGGAGCTCCGCGGCGTATCGCCCTTTCTCGTCCGTGATCCACATCTCGTCCGGACCGGGAAGCATCTCGGTGACGTGGAGGACGAGAGGCGCGGCGCCTTCCTCTGAAGGGTATTGGGCGCGGCGGAGGAGATCGACGGCGAGAGGGGAGTCGAGGTCGGCGTAGAAGGGCTTGGGCTCGGCAGTGGTGTGGAGAAAGACGTGGCGGGGCAAGCCGTGAGCGCGACGCCAGCTCTGGATCTCGGCGAAAAACCGGGCGCCTGCGGCGTCGGGATCTCCGCTTTCGTGGGGCAGAGCCGGCGCGTCGCCCGAGGCGAAGACCCAGCGGCGGCGGAAGAGGACGAGGTGACCGCTGCGGAAACGCGGCCAGCGGGTGATACCCGGCACGTCGAAGCCGGGGAAGACGGCGAGGGGCTGGAGGCCCTGGCGGCCGATCTCGACCAGGAAGGAGACGAATCCCTGCGGGCTCACGCCGCTGGTGATGAGCGGCACGACCTCGACGCTCTTGGTGGCCCAGAGCAACACGAAGCGGCTTGCCGCGGTGTCCCAGCGCACGGTCAAGCCGGTCAAGGGAATCACCTCGGCGCCGGGATTGGCGCGCTCGCCCAGGAGCTCGATCTCGTGCCGGAACAGGGTGGGGCGCAGGCCGGCGTTGGCGCTGCGGCCGAAGTGGTTGTAGGTGATCTCGGCGAAGATCGCTCCCTCCCGCGCCACCGACTGCCAGCTCCGCTCCACCTCGCGGGCGACCGGGTTGACCGCCGGATCCGGATCGGGACCGCCGAGCAGATGGGCGAAGCGGGCGAGAGCGATACCGGGGCCGAAGAGGGCGTTCAGGATCATGCGGTAGCGGCCGGCCGCGATCTCCTCCGCGCTGCGGGCGGCGATCTGGAAGAGGACGCCTGCCGACCAGGTGGGCTCGGGAAGGTCGCCCACCAGGATTTCCCAGTCTTCATCGGTCAGCTCGACCTCCTTCTCTCCGGCGGCGAGCGCGGCCCGGGCACGGGCAGCGAAGAATTCTCGCGTTCGATCGAAGAGGGTGGCGGCGCCGGACTCTCCGGGTGGCGAGGCGGGAAAGGACTCGGGGCGCTCCTCGGGCTCCGGTTCGAAGAGGCCATGGTAGAGGTCGAGCAGGGGGACGTCGGTATCGGCGGGGAAGCTGGAGAGAAAGCGCGCGGCGTAGGCGTTGCGGAAGGCCGCCTCGGGATAGAGGGCGGCGAAGAGGCGGATGTAGCGCCTGAGGGGAACCTCCAGGTCGGCGCGGATGCGTTCGGGGAGGGTGACTTCGAGTCCGGAGGCCGTGTCCACGCGGAATAGGACATCTCCTTGGAGCTTCCTGAGGTGGGGCAGGGCCGAGAGGTGCTTCTCGATGCGATCCATGCCGGCGATCCGCTCCTCGGACCCGAGGCCGGAAAGAGCTTCAACGTCCCGCTCCAAGGCTTCGATCTCCGGCAGCCACGGCGCATCACAGCCGGCGGCGCGAATCGTGTCCGCCACGAAGGCGAGGGGCCGGCGACCGTTGTAGGGCGGCTCGATTTCGGCGATCAAAAATCCCTTGTCCACCAATTGCTCGAAGAATGGGGTCAGCTCCTCGACCCCGATCTCGTAGCGCTCGGAGACGGCGGCGAGCAAGGCGGGGAGGTTGAGCGTCCCCTTGGACGCCTCCTCGAAGAAAAGATCGAGAATGGGCTGCGGCTTGGTGCGCGAGAGAACTTCCAGGTCGGATTCGTGGCGCGGGGTGATGGGGCGCCAGAAGATCCAGGCGCCGTCGGGACCGGCTTCCCGCCGCAGGGTGGGATTGAGGCGCGGCACGATGGCCGGCCAGGCGGCGTGATCGGCCCCCAGGCAGGCCGAGATCTTGCGCGCTTCGGCCACGGAGAGGAGGACGTCGACCCGTGCCGGATGGTTGGCGCCGGATACCGTCGCCTCATCTCCCTGGAGCCACGCCAGGGCCGTGGCGCAGAAGACCGAGTTGGGGCTCGTCTTGGTGGCGAAACGGGCGGCGTAGGCGGTGAGCTTGGCGGCGGCGTGACGCTCGTCGTGACGCCAGCGTCCCGGGTCTGTTCCTGCCATGGCCCGGAGGCGGTCGAGCAGCGCCCGGCTGACCAGGCGCATCCCCTCCATGAACACCGGCCGGCTGGCGAGAGCGAGGAGGGCGCGGCGAGCCCGCAGGAGATCGGCGCGGTAGGTGCGGGCGTAATCCGCTTGGAGAGAAGCCAGCTCGGTGCGGCGGGCGAGGTGATCGGTGATCCGGGCGACAAGCTCCGGCTTCAGAACATCTCGCAGCGCGTCGAGCTGCTCCGGAGAGACTCGCCGGCGATTGTGGAGGGCCCGGCGCAGGGCGATGACGGCCAGCCGGGCCCGCGCCGCCTCGGGATCTCCCTCTCCGGGAGGTTCGCCGGCCACCTCATGGAGGGCATCGGTGAGCTGCGTCACTTCCTCGTCGACGAGGCTCGCCATCTCCTGGATCGCGGTGAGGCCCTTCACGGACTCCCCGGCGGCCAGGGGCGCCAGCGTTTCGAAGGGGAGCGCGGCGACGCGCAGGAGAACGAGCTGGCTGGTCACGGGGAGTTTCAGGCCGGTCCCCCGCCGTCCTCGATCAATCGGTGCATGAAGTAGCGCAGGAGGGCTTCCGGCGTGGGGTCGATCCCCAGGCGGTTGCAGCTCATGTGGGCGTAGGACCAGGCGAGATAGCCGAGGTCCTGGTGGATGCGGCCGGCGGCGTGCGCCTCGCGGATGGCTTGGACGACGGGGCGGCTCGCCTCCTGCCAACGGGCGGCGATCCGCGCCGGCTCCTCGCCGCCAAAAAGTGCTTCGGGGTCGGTGCTCTGCTTGCCGGTGAAGAGGTCCTGGAGACCGTCCTTGAGCGATTGGTATTTGCCCTCGATGGTCGCGATCTCGGCGTCTTTCCAGGTCCCCATCTCGCGGGTCCACTGGTGGCCGTAGTCGTAGAAGGCGAGGCGCTGCCGGCGATCGAAACCCAGCAGATCGAGAAGCCGCTCGGTCATCAGCATGGAGACTTCGCGCCGCGTCTTCGCCAGGAGGCCCTGCCGCTCGGCCGCCATCAGATCGAGGCAGGCGAGCGAGTCGTGAAGGAAGAGCTTCTCGGCCAGGGCCATTCCCTCGTCGCCGCCGTAGCGCTCGACCTCGCGGTCATATTGCGCGTACTCGACGTTCTCGACGGCGCCCGAGGCGCGCAGCGGGGCCAGGTCCTGGTCGACCTGCTCGAAGACGGGGCCGGAGACCCAGTCGGGGCGGCCCAGGATGCGGAACCGAATCTGCCAGCCCGGCACGTTGTAGCGGGCGAAAAAGAGGGAGTGAAGCTCGGGGGCGTCGCGGAGGTCGTTGGCGATGGGCGTCACGAAGTCGGCGAGGATGCGCTCGTGCTGCTCGCGCGGGGCCGTGAGCAGGGTGAACAGGCAGAGCTGATCTTCCAAAGCGGGGAAACCTCCGATCGGGGCTGCCTGATCCGGGCCGGCAGTTGGGTGAATCCCGCTCGCCGGCCCGGTAGGAACGGGACTAGCTGGTCGTCCGCGCCGTGAACAGGCTGGCGGTCGTGGAGATGGAGATGGGACAGGTGCATTTCGGGTTCGTCGACGACGTGCCGCATCCCGGGTTGCAGAACATCTCCAGCGCCTCGACCTCCAAGTTCAGGGCCTTCGATTTTGTTTCAGTCTTCTGGGTCATCAGCTACTCCTTTCGTGAACCAGGGGGCTTGGATGCTCCCATCTTTGTAGGTGCATGTGAGCTGGAAAACGGGACCGGTCTCCTCGCCTTCGTGGCCGGGATAATGCGCGCCCGAGCGCCCCCGCCCAAGACCCTCATCACCCCGGCCCTCTTCTCCCGACCACCCCATCCCCCTCCCCGGTAGAAGAGGGAGAACAGCCAGCAAGGACGGAGAACAACAAAAACGCCTCAGCCGAGTCCCCCTCTCCCGGGGAGGGGGTCGAGGGGGTCGGGAGAGGGGCAGGGGTGAGGGTCTTGGGCGGGGGAGTGCCGGAGTGGTGAGGGTCTTTCGCCGGCTTGGCGATGTGGCGGTTGGGCTAGAATATCTCCTGACTTTCTCCCGGCCTCCATGATCGACACTCTTCCCCAACAGAAGGCCCTGCCGCACAGCGAGGAGTCCGAGCGGGCGGTGCTCGGCGGCGTGCTGCTGAACCCGTCGGTGCTGCCCACCATCTCGGGACGGCTGCGGGCGGAGGACTTCTACGGTGAGCGCAATCAGGTCCTCTATCAGGCGATGCTCGATCTCCAGGAGGAGCAGGTGGAGATCGACCTGCGGACGCTGCAGGCCAAGCTGGAGCAGCGGGGACAGATCGAGCTGGTCGGCGGTCTCGCCTACCTGACCGGCCTCGACCTCGACCTTCCCGACATCGGGCGCATCGACGCCTATGTAGAGATCGTGAAGGAGCGGTCGGTTCGCCGGCGGCTGATTCAGACCGGGGGCGAGATCATCCGCAACTGCCTGGATGGCGGGCTGGAGGCGGCGGAGGCGCTGGGCCGGGCGGAGCAGGCGATTTTGAGCCTCGGAGAAGAGGCGATCCAGCGCGGCTTCGCCCAGCTCTCCCACGTTCTCCACACGACCCTGGAGGAGCTCGAGGAGCGCCCCGGTACCATGCTCACCGGGGTGCCCTCCGGCTTCATCGATTTCGACCGCATCAGCCAGGGTCTCAACCGCGGCAACCTGGTCATCATCGCCGGCCGCCCCGGCATGGGCAAGACCAGCTTTGCCCTCAACGTCGCCCAGCACGTGGCCATCCGCGAGCGCAAGGGCGTGGGAGTTTTTTCGCTGGAGATGAGCCAACAGGAGCTGGCGCTGCGTATTCTCTGTTCAGAGGCCGACATCTCCTTCTCCCGGCTGCGCTCGAACCGCGTGTCGCAGAAGGAGTGGACACGGATCATCCAGACCGTGCGCACCATCGGCGACGCGCCCTTGTTCATCGACGACTCCCCGAACCCGACCCTCCTGGAAGTGGCTTCCAAGTCCCGCCGTCTGAAGGCGGAGCGGGGCCTGGCGCTGGTGATCCTCGACTATCTCCAACTGATGCAGGCCGGCGGCCGTTACGAGAACCGCAACCTGGAGATCGCCGCCATCAGCCGCGGCATGAAGCAGCTCGCCAAGGAGCTGGAGGTCCCCGTCATCGCCCTCTCGCAGCTCTCCCGCCAGCCCGAACGGCGGGGGAGCGATCATCGTCCGCAGCTTGCTGACCTTCGCGAGTCGGGCTGCCTCGCAGGGGACACTCTTGTGACCCTGGCCGATTCCGGTACACGCATCCCGATCCGCGAGCTGGCGGGGCAGAGCGATTTCGGGGTCTGGGCTCTTCATCCTGGGACGTTGAAGATGGAGCGCGCGCAGGTCTCGAGAGCCTTTTCCACGGGGACCAAGCCCGTCTTCCGTCTCACGACCCAGCTCGGCCGCGACATCCGGGCTACAGCGAACCACAAGTTCCTCACGATCGAGGGCTGGAAGAGGCTGGACGAGTTGCGAGACGGGTTGCACATCGCTCTCCCGCGGCATGTCCGTGGCGGAACCGAACAGACAATGAGCAATGCCGAGGTTGCGTTGCTGGGTCACCTCATCGGGGACGGCTGCACATTGCCGCGCCACGTAATTCAATACACGACCCGAGAGGAGGATCTTGCCCAGACCGTTGCAGAGCTAGCAGTTCAGGCTTTCGGGGATGAGATCAAGCCTCGGATTAGCCCGGAGCGGCGATGGTTTCAGGTTTATCTGTCCTCCACGCGGCACCATACCCATGGCCGGCGAAGCGCCGTATCGGAGTGGCTGGAGAGTCTAGGGGCCTGGGGCCTTCGCTCCTATGAAAAGCGTTTGCCTGCGAAGCTCTTCGAGCAACCAGAGGCAGCCATCGGCCGGTTCCTTCGCCACCTTTGGTCCACGGATGGCAGCATTCGAGTGCCACGGAATGGACGCGGCTATCCTTCCATCTACTACGCCACGAGCAGTCCGGAACTGGCGAAGGATGTCCAGTCGCTCCTCGCACGGGTTGGTCTCAGAGCTCGCCTCCAAAGTTATTCCCAAAAGGGTAAGGGACGGGATCAGTTCCACGTGACGATCAGCGGCCGATCCCAGGTGCTCCAGTTCGCCAAGACCGTGGGAGCGGTCGGGGCGTACAAGACGGCCTCCCTCGAGGAGGCCCTGGCCTACGTCGCTGGCCGCCCGGAGAACACGAACCGGGACGTGATTCCGCGGGACGTTTGGGATCTGCACGTCCGCCCTGCTATGCGGGAAAACGGCATCACTCATCGACGCCTCCACTCGGAGATAAGGACCGCCTACGCGGGGATGACCATCTTCAAACAAAACCTCAGCCGGGAGCGAGCCTTGCGTGTCGCTTTGGCTGCTGGAGCTAAAGCCCTGCATATACTGGCCGAAAGCGATATCTATTGGGATCAGGTAGCCTCCATCCAAGAAGACGGAGTTGAGGAGGTTTTCGACCTGACGGTCCCGGGTCCCCACAATTTTGTGGCCGACGATCTCTTCGTTCACAACTCTCTCGAGCAGGACGCGGACATGGTCGCCTTCATCTATCGCGATGAGGTCTACACCCCGACGGACGAGAACAAGGGGCTCGCGGAGCTGATCATCGCCAAGCATCGCAACGGCGAGACCGGCACGGTGGAGCTCGTGTTCCTGGGCGAGACCACCAGCTTCCGCAATCTCGATCGGCATGGCATGGAGCCCAGTGGCGCTCCCTTCTGAGGTCGACGAGACGCCGGCTCCGCTCTACGAGTCGCCGGAGGTGGAGGACCTCGAGGCCGCTCTGCGCCCGGCGTGGGTGGACGTCGACCTTTCGGCGCTGGAGCACAATCTCGCCGCCATTCGCAAGCGGTTGATGTCGGCAGGCGATGGCGCCCTGGCCATGGCGGTGGTGAAGGCGGACGCCTACGGCCATGGCGCCGTGGGCGTTTCGAAGGCGCTGGCCGAGGCCGGGGTGGACTGGCTGGGTGTGGCCCTGGTGGAAGAGGGGGCGGAGATCCGCCGCGCCGGTGTGGAGCTGCCCATCCTCGTGCTGGGCACGGCGCGGCCGGCGAAGATCGCCCTCTACCGCCGCTATCGCCTCACTCCCACCGTCTCGTCGCTCCACGAGTTGGCCCTCTGGCGGGACTGGACGGCGGGGCAGGCCGAGGCGCAGCCCGTGCATCTCAAGGTGAACACGGGCATGGGCCGGCTCGGCGTGGCCATGGACGAGGTGCCGCGGGCGCTGGAGATCCTGCGCGGCCATCCCGGGTTGCAATTGGCGGGATTCCTGTCCCACTTCGGCGACGCGGACGATCTCGCGAGCCCCAGAAACCAGGATCAGGAGGAGCGCTTCGCCGCCGTCCTCGCTCTGCTCACGCCCGAGGAGCGGCAGCACGCACTGATCCACATGGCCAACAGCGCCGCGGCCCTTCACTTGCCGGAGAGCCGATTCTCCCTCGTGCGCCTGGGAATCGCCATCTACGGACTGGAGCCGGCCGAGCGTCCGGGGCAATCCTTGCCCCTGGCATCCCGGACGGACCTGCGGCCGGTGATGGCGGTGAAGGCGCGCATCGTCCAGCTCCGCGAGGTGCCGGCGGGCACGGCGGTCTCCTACGGCGGCCGGACGGTGACCCGGCGGCGGAGCCGCATCGCCGTGGTTCCTGTCGGTTACGCCGACGGTTATGCTTGGCGGTTGACGGGCAAGGCCGAGGCCCTGGTGCGGGAACAAAGGGTCCCCGTGGCGGGTTCCGTGACCATGGATATGACGCTCCTCGACGTGACCGACGCCGGGGCCGAGCTGGGGGACGAGGTGGTCCTGCTCGGCCGGCAGGGGAGCGAGGAGATCACCGCCCTGGAGCTGGCGACCCACGCCGGCACCATCCCCTGGGAAATTCTCTGTCACCTGGGATTGCGGCTGCCGCGGCGTTACGTTCGGGAGGGAAGAGTGGAAGAGCTGATGTCGCGTTTTTCGCGGGAGGACTCGTGACCCTGCCGCGTCCTTTCGAGGGCTTCTTCGAGGAGATGGGGCGCTTCTTCCAGTTGGCGGGGCGCATCTTCGCCTGGACGCCGCGCCCGCCCTACGACTGGCGAGAGCTGCTGCGGCAGATGGTGAAAGTCGGCGTGGACTCGGTGCCGGTGGTCTTCCTCACCGCCCTCTTCACCGGCATGGTGCTCGCTCTCCAGACCTTCTCCGTGCTGCGCCGCTTCAACGCCGAGAGCTTCGTGGGCTCGCTGGTCGCCCTGTCGATGGTGCGCGAGCTGTCGAGCGTGCTCTCGGGTCTCATCGTGGCCGGCCGCGCCGGCTCGGCGATGGGAGCGGAGCTCGGCACCATGCGCGTCACCGAGCAGATCGACGCCCTGGAGGTGATGGCCACCGACCCCGTCCACTACCTGGCGGTGCCGCGGGTGTGGGCCACCACGATCATGCTGCCGCTGCTGGTGGTGATGGGTAACGGCGTCGGCATCCTGGGCGGCTACCTCGTGGCGGTCGTCCTGATGGGAGCCAACCCGGTTTCCTACGTGGACAAATCCTTCCAGTACATGGACTCCAGCGATCTTTTCTCCGGCGTCATCAAGGCCGCCGTCTTCGGCTTCCTCCTTGCCGCCATCGGCTGCCAGCAAGGCTTCTACACCACCGGCGGCGCCGAGGGCGTCGGCCGCTCCACGACGTCCGCGGTGGTGCTCGCCAGCATCGCCATCCTGGCCGCGGACTTCTTCCTCACCAAG
>DATIOS010000479.1:0-10602 GCA_035472915.1 Thermoanaerobaculia bacterium | reverse complement strand
CAGTGCCGGGGCCACTCGCTGCCGGGGCTGGCCGTCCACCACCGGGAAGGTGGTGCGCCAGGAGCCGTGGCGATCGACGACGGCGTTGAGCCCCGCCGCCAGGGCCGCGACGTCGAGGTCGCCGCACAGCCGGGTGGCCGTGACTATGTTGGCGGCGGTGGTCGAAGGATCGAGGACGTAAAGGAACCAGAGACGCTCCTGGTCGAAGGTCAGGGGCCAGTCGCCCACGCCCTTGGCACCGCTGACTCGTTCGATCGGCGGCGGCGCGGCCGGTTCGCCGGCAGCCGGCTGACGCTGCTTCTGGCGCAGGGCCTCGAAGAGGGCCCGCTGCTCAGGGGTGAGCGAAGCGAGGCGATCCGCAACGCTCAATCCGGCACCTCGGGAAGTTGCGACAACCGGGTCTCCGGATCGGCCGTCACCTGCTCCAGGATGCGGCGGAAGAGGAGCAGCCAGCGCTCCACCGTTGTTCCGTCCAGGATGTCGGCGTTGTACTCGACCGGGCCGGAGATGCCGAGATCCTCGTAGTTGTAGAAGCCGAACAGAAGGTCCCAGCGGGAGTTGCCGTCATAGAGCGGCACGGCGGTGGAGCCGAGACTGCCGGCGCTGACGTGGCTCTTGCCTTCGAGGACGAGGAGCAGCACCTGCACCAAGGGGAAGCGGGATCTGTCGGCGGCAGCTTCCGGCGCCACCGCCGCGATCAGCCGGTCGAAAGGCATGCTGGGGCGGCTGTAGGCCGCGAGGGCGGTTTTCTTGACCCGCGCCAGCAGCTCGCGAAAGGTGGGATCGCCAACCAGATCCACCGCGAAAGGGACCTGGGTGAGGAAGAACCCCGCCACCGCCTCCAGCTCCGGCCGCGGACGGTTGGCGCTGTTGGAGCCCACCACCAGCTTGTCGCGGCCGGTGAGGCGGAAGAGGAGGGCGTCCACCAGGGCGAGGATCGCCATGAACGGCGTTACCGCCTCGCGGCGGGCGAGGTCGCGCAGACGTTGGGCGGCCTCAGGACCGGTTGAGAACGGGATCATGCCGCCGCGCTGGCTCTGCACCGCCGGCCGTGGCCGGTCTGCCGGCAGGTCGAGGACCCGTGGGAAGCCGGCCAGCTCCCGGCGCCAGAAATCCGTCGATTCCGCCCGCGCTTCGCCGCTCCACCACCGGCGCTCCCAGACGGCGAAGTCGGGAAATTGCCTCTCCGGCGCGGGCAGGGGGCTGGGCAGGCAGGCGAGCGACGATTCGTAGAGGACCATCAGCTCCTGGGTCACCAGCTGGATGGTGATCCAGTCGGTCACCGTGTGATGGAGGGTGAGGAGGAAAAGGTGGTCCCCCGGGTCGAGACAGACCAGGGTGGCGCGAACCAAGGGTCCGTGCTCCAGATCGAACACCTCTCGCGTGCGGTGAAAGAGGGCGGCATCCCCTTCGCCGTTCCGCAGCCCTGCAGGCAGGGCCGCCAGGTCGATCAGTACCAGAGGAGCAGTGACCGTCTCCGCCACTCGCTGGACGGGCAAGCCATCGACCAGGGGGAAGCTGGTGCGCAGGGCGGCGTGACGGCAGAGAACCTCGCGCAGGGCCGCCTCCAGCAGCGCGGCGTCGAGCTTCCCCCGCAGCCGGCTGGCGGCGTCCACGTTCCAGGAGACCAGCCCGGGACTGTCCTGGTGCAGGCGCCAAAGGCGCTCCTGATCGATCGACAGGGGCCAGTCGCCGGCCGCCGAGGGGCCGGTGACCCGCGGCACGGGCGGCGGCTGGAGGGCCTGGGGCGTGGCGGCAGCCTGCTGCTTACGGCGCAGGGCCTCGAACAGCGCCCGCTGCTCGGGCGTGAGGGCCGAGAGGCGATCGACGACGGTCAACGAGCGGTCTCCATCTCAGCCAGCTTCTCGGCCGCCTCCTCCGACGACAGCCCCTCGACCAGGGCGAGCAGGGCGGCGAGATCCTCCTCGCTCTCCTCGCCTTTGGCGCGGGCCACGGCCTTGGCCAGCTCGGCGACAGTGGGCGACTCGAAGAGGGCCGTCACCGGCAGCTCGGCCGCGAAGCGGCTGCGAATCTGGGTCACCATCTGGATGGCGAGAAGCGAATGGCCGCCCAACTCAAGGAAGCTGTCGTCGACGCCGAGCGGCGCGATGCCGAACAGCTCCTCCCAAAGGGTGACGAGGGCTTCTTCGCGCTCGTTTCGAGGCGCCGCATAGAGGGTCGAAAGATCGGGTCGAAGCGATTTCTCGCCGCCGTGGAGACCACCTACCTGGGCAAGAAAGGTCTCGGCCGTCACCGCGTCGGCCTCGGCAAGGAGGCCGTGGATCTCGCGTGAGGAGATGACGGCGCAGGGCAGGCCCGAGGCGAGGAAGCGAAGGAGAGCGTCGCCGCTCTGCTCCGAGGCAACGCCCCAGGCGTCCAGGCTCCGCTCTACTTCTTCAGGCTGAAGTCCGGCGAGGCCGCCCGCCGTGGCCACCAGCCAGCCGTGCCACTGGTACGGGTCCCAATGGGCGACCAGGGTCCGCGTCCCTCCCGCGGTCACCTGGCGCTGGGCCAGGGCGTCGAGGAAGGTGCCGGCGGCAGCGAGGTCGAGCTGCCCCAAGCCGCCGGTGAAAGCCAGGGTGGACGACATCAGGAGGACGAAGCCCGGCCGCTCAGCTTCAGCGTTGACGGCCGAGAGCCAGGCCTCGGCGCCCCGCGTGGCGGGCTCGATCGACGCCAGCAGGGACTCCGCCGTCTTGAGCTGGACGAGTCCGCCGGTGAAGGCGCCGCCGGTGTGGAAAACGCCATGGATGGGGCCGAGAGCGGCCCGCGCCGCCGCCAGAACCTCCGACGGCTCGGCTGGCGACAGCCGGGTGATCCCAGCGCCAGCCTCCTGTCCGTCAGGCAGCACCACGGCCACCCGGGCGTCCAGCTGGGTCACCAGATACTGGGCCAGGGCCGTGCCTGCGCCGTGCAGCCCGTCGGTGATCAGGTAGGCGCCCCCCAACGCCGGAAGCGAGACGCCAGGCAGAGAGACCGGCGCGAAATCCTGCACCCAGCGCTGCCGGCCCCGCAGGGCCACGGCGCTGCCTCCCACCATGGCGCCGAGACGGGCTTCGGCGAGAATCTGGTCGACGAGACGATCCGAAAGGGGTCCGATGTCGACACTGGAGCAGCTCAGCCCCGCCGACTCCTGATGGATCACCTTGACAGCGCCGAGGACCGTGGCTTTGGCAGGATGGACGGGGTCGCCGTCGATCACCTCGTGCAGGCCGTTGGCGACGACCGTGATGTGCATCGGATCGCCAGCCGCGGCCTGAGCCAGCAGAACAAGGCTGAGCAGACCCGCCTCCTGCGCCTCGCGAAAAGAGGGCTCCCCGGCCGTCACGCCCCAGAGGTGGGCGACATGAGCGGGGCGCCCTTTCAGCAAGGCGGCGTAGTTGAGGCCCGGCCCCCGGCGCGCCGTCGCGACCGCTCGGCCTTCTCCGCGCAGCCGCTCCGCGATCCGCTCGCCGAGACCCGTGTCGTCGAGGAAGATCAGCCAGCCGCCGTCACTCTCCTGCGCGGCAGTCGCCGGCAAAGGCAGCTGTTTCCACGAAGGCGTCCAGAACCAGTCCGCGATGTCTGTCCTCGAAACGGTCTCCGTTGCCTTAGCAGAGCCGGGCGCGGGAGGATCGATCCAGTATCTCTGCCGCTCGAACGGATAGGTCGGGAGCCGGACCTTGCGCCGCCGCTCGCCTGCGAAAAGAGCGGCGGAATCGAAGTGGGCGCCCGCCGCCCACAGCCGTCCGAGGGCTTCGAGGAGGCGCGCCTGCTCTTCGCCCTCGCCTGCCCGCCCCAGGGTGGACGCCGTCGCCGCCACAGCGGCTCCGGGAAGCTGGTGCACGAGGGTCGTCAGGGTGGCGCCCGGCCCCACTTCCAGAGTCACTGGGGCCGGCTCCCGCAACAGCTCGGCGAGCCCCTCGGCGAAGCGCAGAGGCTGCGTCATGTGACGCGCCCAGTAGCCGGGGTCCGCAAGATCGGCGGCGGTGATCCAGGTGCCGGTGACGTTGGAGACATAAGGGATGCGCGGCGCCGAGATCGGTAGATCGCGCGTGATCGCCGTCAGCGGTGCCGCAGCCGGAACCATCATCGGTGAGTGGAAGGCGTGGGTGGTGGACAGGCGCAGGCAGACGGCGCCGCGGCCGGCGAGGGTCGTCTCCAGCTCCCCTACCTGGCCCTCGGGTCCGGCCACGACGCAGAAATGGGGACCGTTGGTGGCCGCTAGCGACAGCTCGCTGCCCAACAGCAACAGCTGCACCTCGGCCTCCGGCAGCGGCACGGCCAGCATCGCGCCACCGGGCAGCTCCTGGATGAGCTTCGCCCGCATTGCCACGAGCCTGAGCGCGTCCTCCAGGGAGAGGACGCCCGCGAGCGTCGCCGCCACGTACTCGCCCAGGCTGTAGCCGATCATCGCCCGGGGCCGTACGCCCCATGCCATCAGCAGCCGCGCCAGGGCGTACTCGACGGCGAAGACGGCGGGCTGGGCGTTCTCCGTGCGGGCCAGGCGTTGCCCGGCCCCGTCGAGGGGAGCGGAGTTTCGTCGCAATCGACTCAGGACATCGGTCGCCCCACCGGAAGGCACCGCGAACAACAACTCCCGAAGATCCGTGCCCAGGATCTCCGCACAGCGGTCGATCTCGGCAGCGAAGACGGGCTCGGAATCATAAAGCTCCCGGCCCATGCCAGGCGCCTGATCGCCCAGGCCCGGGAACAGGAACACCACCGGCCGTTCGCTGCCCTCGAAAGTCCCCCGGACGCCACGGCTCTCGCGCAGAGCGGCGACGGCCTCTGCGCGGTCGCGAACGACCAAGGCCCGCCGCCAGGCGAACGCCTTGCGCCCCGTCTGCAGGGTGAAAGCGACGTCCGCCAGATCTCGATCGTCCGCCTCCAACCGATCCGCCAGGCGCCGGCAGGCCGCGTCCAGGGCGGATTCCGTGCGCGCCGAGAGGGTCAACAACTGCCAAGGGCGCGACGCGCTGCCGACCTCCTCCGGTGGCGCCTCCTCCAACACGGCGTGGACGTTGGTGCCGCCCAGCCCGAACGAGCTGACGCCGGCCCGGCGGGGGGAACGGTCCGCCGGCCACGGCTGGGCCTGAGTGGGTACATGGAACGGTCCGAACTCTGCCTGCGGGTTGGGGCGCTCGAAGTGCAGGCTCAGCGGAATCGTGGCGTTCTCCAGGGCCAGGGCGGTCTTGATCAGCCCGGCCATTCCCGCCGCCGTATTGAGGTGGCCAACGTTGGTCTTTACCGAGCCAAGAGCGCAAGAGTCCGTGCCGCCGGCGGCGGCGAAGGCCTGGCGGAGGGCCGCCACTTCGATGGGATCGCCCAAGGCCGTGCCGCTGCCGTGCCCTTCGACGTAGGCGATGGAGGCGGGCTCGACCCCCGCCATCAGCAGGCTTTCGGTGATCACCTCCGCCTGTCCCTCGACGCTGGGAGCGGTGAAGCCCACCTTGTCTGACCCGTCGTTGTTCACCGCCGAGCCGCGGATGACGGCGTAGATGCGGTCACCGTCGGCCACGGCGTCGGCGAGGCGCTTCAGCACCACCACGCCGCAGCCGTTGCCCACCACGGCGCCGCCGGCCGCCGCGTCGAACGCCCGGCAGTGGCCGTCCGGCGAGGTGATCCCCCCTTCCTGATAGAGGTAGCCTTCCTTCTCCGGCAGGGCGATCGAGACCGCTCCCGCCAAGGCGAGATCGGACTCGCCCGAAAGCAGGCCCTGGCTCGCCATGTGGACGGCCACCAGCCCCGTCGAGCAGGCCGTTTGCACCAGCACGCTCGGTCCCTTCAGGTTCAGCTTGTAGGAGAGGCGGGTGGCGAGGAAGTCGCGGTCGTTGAGCAGCAGGGCCTGGAGACCACCCACCGTCGCTAGGAGCTCCGCGTTGGGCATCAGGTTCGAGAAAAGGTAGGAGCTGGTGCCCGAGCCGGCATAAACGGCGGTGCGGCCGCCGGCGCGGTCCGGGTCCTGGCCAGCATCCTCCAGCGCCTCCCAGGCGCACTCCAGGAGGACGCGATGCTGCGGGTCCATCACCTCGGCTTCGCGCGGCGTGAAGCCAAAGAAGGCGGCGTCGAAGTCCGCGACGCCCGCGAAGAGAGCGCGGGCGCGGACATAGGCAGGATCCGCCAGCAGCGACGGCTCGACCCCCGCAAGGGCGAGCTCTTCGGCGGTGAAAAAAGAGACCGATTCCACGCCGTCGCGCAGGTTCTCCCAGAAGCGCTTCAGGGTCGGAGCGCCGGGAAATCGGCCGGCCATCCCGATGATGGCGACAGCAGTGGCGCCCGGCAGCGGGGACTCTTCACTCATCAGCTCTCGGCTCCCAGGTTGGTGCGTTGATCAAGGGTCCGAACGGTCCCGGCGGCTGGCCCGGGCTTGGCTCATCTGCCGTAGCGCTTCCTGCCGGCCGCGGGTACGGGCGCGGCCCGCCTCGACCTTCTCGTGCACGGCTTCTTGCAAGGCTTCTACCGGCTTTTCCTCGCCAAGATGGCGAGCGAGCGACGCGACGGTGGGATGGCGGAACAGCTCGGTGACCGCGACGTCCCTGCCCAGCGACGCTGCCAGGCGGCTGTGCAGCTTGACGATCTTCAGCGAGCTGCCGCCCGACTCGAAGAAGTTGTCGTGAACGCCGACGGCGGGGAGATCGAGCACCTCCCGCCAGACCGTGCCAATACGGCGTTCGAGATCGTTGCGCGGCGCCACGAAGCCGGCCTCCGGAGTCACCGCCAGCCGCGGCGGGGGGAGCGCGCTGCGGTCGATCTTGCCGTTGGCGGTCAGCGGCAGGGCGTCGAGCAGCACGAAGGTCCAGGGCACCATGGGCTCGGGAAGCGTCCGCAGCAGGGCCTCGCGCAGCTCGCCCGGGGTGGGCGCCGGCGCGGCGGAGACCACGACGTAGCCCACCAGCCGCAGCTCTCCGGGGCTGTCGTCGCGGGCGATCACCACGGCTTCCTGCACCGCGGGCAGACGCAGGAGGGCCGCCTCGATTTCCTCCAGCTCGATACGGAAGCCGCGGATCTTGACCTGGGAGTCGGCGCGGCCCAGGAACTCCACCTCGCCGTCGGGGCGGAGCCGGACGCGGTCGCCCGTGCGGTAGAGCCGCTCGCCGGCCATGCCGCTGAACGGATCGGGCACGAAACGCTCCGCCGTGGTATCCGGCCGGCCGAGATAACCGCGGGCGAGCCCCGCACTACCGATCGCCAGCTCGCCGGGGACCCCCGCCGGAACCGGCCGGAAGGCGCCGTCGAGAACGTAGAGCCGGCTGTGGTCCACGGGCCGGCCGATGGAGGGCGTGCCCGGCTGCGGCAAAGTCCGGCCGAAGCTGGCGACCACGGCGTTCTCCGTGGGCCCGTACTGATTGAAAAAGGCGAATGGCAGACCCGGTGGCGGCCCTTGGTGCAGGCGGTCGCCGCCGGTCGTCAGCACGCGCAACGAGGTCTCGGCCGACCAGGGCTCGGCCAGCGCGGCCTCCGCCAGCGGCGTCGGTAGGAAGCAGGCGGTGATCGCCTCGGCCGCCAGCCACGCCACCAGCTGCGCGGGATCGCGGCGGATCTCGGCGCCCGGCAGGTGCAGGCTCGCCCCCGCCGCCAGCGCCGGCCAGATCTCGAGAACGGTGGCGTCGAACCCCGGAGCCGCCACCTGCGTGGCCCGATCGGCGGGGCTCAACCCGTAGGCTCGCCGGTGCCACGCCGTCACGCTGGCCAGACCGCGGTGGGAGATCACCACGCCCTTGGGGCGGCCCGTCGAGCCCGAGGTGTAGATGACGTACGCTGCGTTCTCCGGATCCACTTGGGCTCTTTCCCTTTTGTCCCTGAGATCCCTGCCGCCCCTTTCGTCCCTTCCTCCCACGCCCAGCCGCACCACCACCGCGCCCTGTAGATCCGGCAGCTCTATGCTCTCCTGGGTCAGCAGCACCCGCTCTCCGCCGCCGCTCCATACGTCCGCCAGCTGCCACTCCAGGCGCTCTGCCGGATGCGCCGGATCGAGCGGCACGAAGGCGCCGCCCGCTGACAGTACGGCGAGCTGCGCCACGACCATCTCGGCCGAGCGCTCCATCAGCACCGGCACCCGCATCTCAGGAGCGACGCCCAGGGATTGGAGGCGGCGGGCGAGCTGGAGCGCTCGGGAGGCCAGCTCGGCGTAGGTGAGGCGAATGCCGCCAGCCGCCAGGGCGAGCGCCTCAGGGGCCTCCGCGGCCCGCGCCGCGATCTGAAGGTGAACCGGTATCTCCAGGGCAAGGTCCGTCGCCGTATCGTTCCACTCACAACGAACCTGGTGCATCTCGCAAGCGGAAAGAAGCAGCAGCTCCTCGACGGACATTGCAGGCGCGGAAGTCAGGCCCTCCAGCAGGGTCGTAAAGTGGCCGAGCAGGCGAGCGATGGTGACGCTCTCGAAGAGGTCGGTACGGTACTCCAGCCAGCCGCCGAAACCGGCGCCCTCGCCCGGCTCCTCGGTAAGGATCAAGGACAGATCGAACTTCGACGTGCCCGCGGGCGTCTCCTCGGGTGCCAACTCCAGCTCGGGAAGCGTGAGCGGTGCGAGGGGCGCGTTCTGGAGGACGAGGGCCACCTGGAAGAAGGGCGAGCGCGACAGGTCGCGTTCCGGTTGCAGCTCCTCGACCAGTTTCTCGAACGGCAGGTCCTGGTGAGCGTAGGCGTTCAGCGTCGTCTCGCGGATTTGGCGCAGCAGGTCGCGGACGGTGCGGCTGCGGCCCAGGTCTGCCCTCAGCACCAAGGTGTTGACGAAGAAGCCGATCAGCCCCTCGGTTTCCAAACGGTTGCGATTGGCGATCGGCGAGCCGATCGCGAGATCCTGCTGGCCGGAGAGCCGCGACAGGAGGGCGAGGAGGGCGGAGGCGAAGACCATGAAGGTCGTTATGCCCTCGTTGCGAGCGAGCATCGCCACCCGGGCAGCGAGCCCACCGTCCAGACGGAACGGCCGCTGCGCTCCGCGCGCCGTCATCACTGCAGGCCGCGGGTAATCGGTGGGCAGATCGAGAGCCCCTGGCAGCCCCTGGAGCTGCCAGCGCCAGTAGCCGATCTGCCGCTCCAGGCGCTCGCCGGAGAGCCAGCGCCGCTGCCAGGCTGCGAAGTCAGCGTACTGGACGCTCAAACTGGGCAGCGGCGAAGGCGCGCCCTCGAGTACCGCTCCGTAGAGCGCTGCCGCCTCCCGCATCAGCACGCCCAGCGACCACAGGTCGGAAACGATGTGGTGCAGGTTGAGAATCAGAGTGTGATCCGCATCAGCCAGCCGCAGCAACCCGGCGCGCAGCAGCGGTCCGCAGCCGAGATCGAACGGCCGGTTGGACTCCTCGACGGCGAGGCGCTGGCGCTCAGCCTCGCGAGCCGGCGCCGGCAGGGCGGAGAGGTCCACCTGGGGCAGCGCCCAGGCCGCGGCCACTGAGGACGACGCGATGACCTGCGCGGGCTCGCCATCGCTCTCCGGGAAGATCGTGCGCAGCGTCTCGTGGCGGCGGATCACCTCACGCAGAGCCGCCGCGAGCCCGGCCGCGTCAAGCCGACCGCGCAGCCCAAGGACGAGAGGCACGTTGTAGGCCGAGCCGCCACCCCCTTCGAGACGGTCGAGAAACCACAGCCGCTCCTGGGCAAAGGAGAGGGGCGACTCGACGGACCGTTCCGCCGGAAGAATGGGCGCGGGAGGCTCGCCGCCGTTCTCACGCGCTGCCTCGACCGCCCGCGCCAGCTCCTCCAGGGTGGGCGCCTCGAACAGCCGGCGCAAGGGAAGGTCGACGGCGCAGGCCTCGCGGATGCGGGACACCACCTGGGTGGCGAGCAGGGAGTGGCCGCCGAGGTCGAAGAAGCTGTCGTGAAGGCCAACTGTTTCCACCCCCAGGACGAGACTCCAGATGCCCGCCAGTAGCTCCTCCAGCGGTGTCACGGGAGCCACAAAGCCGGCGCCGCCGCCAGCGGCCATCTCGGGGGCGGGCAGGGCTCGCCGGTCGACTTTGCCGCTGCCGGTCAAGGGCAGAGCGTCGAGCCGCATCCAGAGGGTGGGCACCATGAAGTCAGGCAGGGTCGCCGCGAGGAAAGCCCGCAGCTCGGCCCACGACGTCTCAAGGCCCTCACGGAAGACGCACCAGGCGGCGAGTCGCTTGGCCGCGGCGCCAACTTCTCCGCCACGCACCCCGGCCACGGCCTGGAGCACGGCCGGGTGGCGAGCGAGGGCCGCCTCGACCTCGGACAGCTCGATGCGATAGCCCCGCACCTTCACTTGGGTGTCGCCGCGCCCCAGATATTCGAGAGCTCCGTCCGGCAGCCAGCGGGCGAGGTCGCCCGTGCGGTACAGGCGCCCGCCCGGCTCGTCGCCCAACGCGGAGTCGGCAAAAGGATCGGGCATGAAACGTTCGGCCGTCAGCTCCGGGTGCGCGACGTAGCCGCGCGCCAGACCCGCTCCCCCCACGTACAGCTCGCCGGGCACGCCGGCCGGTACGACACCCAAGTCAGGTCCCAGCAGGAAGATGCGGGCGTTGTCGTAGGGCCGGCCCACCGAGGGGCGCTCGGGCCATCCGGCGGGATCGCCGTCCAGGGCCAGCCAGGTGGCGACGTGGGTTTCCGAGGGCCCGTAGTGGTTGAACAACACGGCGCCCGGCAGGCCGGCGACGCGCGAGGGGG
>DATIOS010000478.1:0-9226 GCA_035472915.1 Thermoanaerobaculia bacterium | reverse complement strand
ACGCAAGACTCGCTTCCGGCTGGTGGCCAACCTCTGCCGGGCAGGATTCTCACCTGCCGGGTTCCATCTGAAAGGTTTCCGCTTTGTCAGCTACTGCCTACCTCGCTTCCCCCTTTCCCAGGCTTGGCCTGGCGCACAGAGGCTGGTACCTCCAGGGCGGTCCGAAGACTCAATTCACCAGCCCGGAGGGCGGCAGACGCCTAGCCCAGGGTGCGAACCTGGTGCAAACCAGGTTCGAACCCTGGGATCAATGCACCCATTCCCATCCCCGACCGCCCTGCCAAGGGCGCTTTTTCGCGGGGCCGGCTGCAAGCGCGTGTTTATGCGGCTTTCAACGGCTTGATGCCGTCAATCTGCGTCTTGATGGCCTTAGCCGCATCCCACAGATCCACTGCACGCTGCGCGTTGAGCCAGAATTCGGGGGAATTGCTGAACAGGCGAGAAAGGCGAAGCGCCATCTCCGGGGTTACGGCCCGCCGCTCCCGCAGCAATTCGTTCATCGTCTGGCGGGAAACGCCCAACGCCCCGGCGAGACCCGAGACCGTGAGCCCATAGTCGGGTAGAAAATCCTCTCGAATCATCTCGCCCGGATGGGTGGGGCGTACCTTTCGCCGGCCATCATTGGGAATGCTCATCTCACACCTCGTCATTCGTGGTAGTCAACGATTTCGACATCGTAGGCGTCGCCGTCGACGAACCGGAAGCAGATGCGCCATTGGTCGTTGACGAAGATCGAATGCTGCCCCGTCCGGTCCCGCTTGAGCTCGTGAAGCCGGTTGCCGGGCGGGACCTTCAAGTCGTCAAGACGGATAGCCAAGTCGATGTACTCCAGCTTTCGCACCGCCCGCTTGACAATGTCCGGCGGGAACCGTTTCGATTTTCCCGTCGAGTAGAGTTCCTGGGTGTCCCGATCCGCGAACGTCTTGATCACGGCTCAAGCGTAATCTGTCACGTGACGCATGTCAAGAGGCACAAAGCCAGGCTATTTGACTTTCGTAACCTTGCCCTCTGCGATCATCGTCCATGGCCCACTGTCGACCGACGCACCTCGACACACGAGTTGGAATCCTCCCGCGAACCACTCGCAGGTTGTCGATCACCTCACTCCAGGCGAGAGCGGCCGGGCGACTTCCACGCCGCCTTTCCAGATTTTGCGCAGAGCCCGGATCGCCTTGATGTTCACGGTCGGGTCGCCCTCGACCAGCAGCAGGTCGGCCCGCAGGCCGGGCGCGATACGGCCGCGGTCGCCGAGGCGAAAGGCCTGGGCCGCGGCGGAGGTCGCGCCGATCAAGGCCTGGCGGGGGGTGAGCCCCGACTGCACCAGCAACTCGACGTCGCGGTGGACCGTCGGACCGTGGAACTGCGTGTCGGAGCCGGTGAGAATCGTGATGCCGGCGGCGTGGAACCGGCCGACGTTGTCCTTGAGGATCTGGAGGTTCTCGAGCGTCAGCGTGTTGACCGGTCTGGGGGTGAGCAGGTAGGTGATCTCCTCTGGGGTGAGGTACGGCGAAAGCTCCGGGTCGGCGACCAACGCCTCGCCGCCAGCAGTGGTGATGAACGACTCCGTGATCGCCAGCGTGCCGACCAGGAAGATCCCGCGCTCCCGCGCCAGGCGGACCAGCGAGTCCGTCACCGGAGTGTCGGGAAACATGTGGACCAGGGCGTCGACGCCGTCCTCGACCGCCCGCTGGCCGAAGCGCTGCACGGTGGCATGGGCCACCGCGAGCCGGCCGCGGCGGTGCGCGGCGCGGACGAGCGCCCGCACCGTCTCCCGGCTGAGCACCGGCAGCGGTGTCGCAAGGCCGAAGAGCTCGCCGTCCTCGAGGAAGATCTTGATGTGGTGGGAGCCCTCGGCGATACGCTGCCGCACGAACTCGTCGGCCTCCTCCGGGCTCTCCAGGGTGGGGGTTTCGACCTCCGGGGTGAAGTTGTAGGGGTAGCCCTCCTTCACGGTCGCGGGGTAGATGGCGCTGAAGAAGTCCGCTCGGTCGTGCGCCTCATCCCGCCGCTGCTCGTCGTACATCTGGGTGGCAAACGGGTTGACCGACTGCATGTCCATGATGGTGGTGATGCCAAACTGTACGGCTCTCTCCAGGAGCCGGCGCTCGCGGGCATGGCCGTGGCTGTCGATGATGCCAGGCATCAGAGCCTTGCCGGAGCCGTCGATCTCCGGCAGGTTGGGCGGCACGTCGAGGTGCCGGCCCACGGCGTGGATGCGGCCGTTGCGCACCACCACAGTGGCATCGGGGATGACGCGCAGTCCGTCGAAGACGCGCACGTGGGTGACCGCGAACGAGTCCGCCTGCTCCGAGCGCGCGGCGTCGGACCTTGCGGGGGCGAGGGAGAAGGCCAGGGTGGCGAGTGTGACCAGGGCCAGGTTGCGCATCGATTTCATGAGGTTCCTTTCATCGTTTCGTCGAAAGGTGCTGCGTGGATAAATGCGCTCAGGATACAGACTCGGAGCCGCCGCGGGTATCCACTCTAGAGAGGGACTGGTGCGCTTCCCCCAAATTGGGGCCAACGCTGCCCTCTCTTCGAGAAAGGGTGTTTCTCAGGGGTGCGCCACGGCGTGGGTGCGCCGCGGCGGCGCGGCGCACCCAATCGACGGCGTGCCTTCACGCGGCGTCTGGTGTGTCGGTTAGAGAGGCTGTGTGAAGGTGAGGACCGTGGTCCCCTTCGCCTGCGACAGGCCGGTCGACACGCAGCGGATCAAGGCCAGGGGATCGCGCACATTGTTGATCAGAAGCTGGTCGCCGGCGAAACGCCCGCTGGTGACGGTGGCGGTTAGCCCGGCGGCACCGCCGGCACTGCCGAGAACGGGCAGCAAGTTCGAAACCTCGGTGTGGCTCTCGGTGTTGTCCGCCCACACGACGTCCAGCGTGCCGACGATGTTCTCCGTGGACGTGCACGTCATATCGCCCTCGAGCGAGAAGGTGAACGTGCCGGCCGTGGGGCCTCCGTCGAGGACCACGCAAGCGGTGATCGTGCCGCCGCCGGTGGCGGTGGTGTGCGGCGCCGGTGCCGGCGGCAGCACGAGCCTCGCGGGTGGGTCGAAGTTGAGCGTGATCGACGCGGCGCACAAGGCGTCGACCTGCGCGGAAGCGGGGCTCGCGCACCAGACCATGGCCGTGATCAGTAACAAGGTGGCGAAGGTGAAAGTGAAGTGGGTTCTCATGATCGGTCTCCTTTCGTTGACTGGAGCTGGTTGCAATAGGAACTGTCAAAAAGCGTACTCGTCCGGGCTTGCTGCAGGCCATCCGGAAAAGTCCTCAGGCGGGGTCCTCTCTAGGAAGGAGGCAAGATCCTCTCTGGAGAGGAGGGCTCGCGGTTGTGTGTCCGCCGCCGGGATGGATCCCTCCTTTCCATGCCTGACGGCAAGCGCGCTGTCGTTTGACTGACAAGCTTGAGGATAGCGGCGCTGCCCCGCCGCGGCTATCGTCTTTAGCGATGATTTTTTGGCGGCTCCGCATCCTCTCTAGAGAGGATGCGAGTGAGGGTTTTCCCCTAGGTCTCGGGCAGCGTCGGGGATTCGCTTCCGCTGGCGCCGGTTAGCGAGGAGGCGCGCTCAGAAACCTTTTCTGGAGCTGATGGACACGTCGAGGAAGGAGCGCTGGGCCGCACCAGCCGGGATACGCGACCCGAAGGCGCGTCGAGACCAGCCCGGAGGGCGGCAGATCAGCAGTGACGAGGGTCTTCCCGTAACGTCGCGGCATTGAACGCGCACGTCGCGGCGATGAGAGCTCCCATCGCGACATTGGACGTACCCATCGTTGCGTGATGGACTCCCATCGCCGCAAAAGACGGTCTCTTTGCTGGATTGTGTCCTCTCATCGCCGCGTAGTCCCCTGTCATCACCGCAAAAGCCACTCTCGATCTCTCGCAGTCCCCACTCTTTATCGCAACATGGCTTGCTATCTCGACAATGGATCAAGCCATTTGCGGTAAATATTCCTTCTTTCATCGCGAATAGACCTTCATTTGCCGCAATAAGTCCGTAAATCGCCGCAAAATACACGTCCGTCGCACGACAAGCGTGTCCATCCGGGCAAATGCGTACTCTCCGCGCGGCATTGGGCGCACGCAATGCCGCAAAGTGTCCTCTCTGGAACAGAGTGGGTCGTGTTGTCCTCACATCGCGAGCGTCATTCACCGCAAATCGCGCATCAATCGTCGCAAAAGATTCACCCTTCGCGGCAAACGGAAGGCCGAATCCCGCGTCGCGAGGGCATCACGTATCGGCCCGACCGTCTCCGGCGGGCTTTCGTGATACTCCCCTCCCCCTGCTGTCTAATGCCGCGGCTGGCGCAGATCGCTCTGGAAGCGCGGATCGATCTCGGGCGTGTCGAACTCGTCGCTGAAGCCGGTGACGGACAGGAGCTGGCCCGGCGCGAGGCCGCTCAAATCGATGCCGGTCGAGGTGTTGACGAAGATCCGGAGGGGGCCCGAGCCGTCGGCCGCGGCGCGTGGCCGGCGGCGAGGGCGGGGACAGCAGAGAAGACAAGACCGAGGGCGAGGATCAGCTTCATGAAGCTCTCCTTTCTTGAGGGGTACAGCACAAGTTGGAGAATAGCGCCCGGAGCCGTCGTGGGTATCCCCCTCTAGAGAGGACGATGAGGCCCAAAATCTGGCGCCGGCGGCGTCTGCACCGGCGCCGTGACGTTCGGCGTGCCCTACGACCACCCCCGCCCGCCATTTTTGTATTCTGTAACACAGTTGTAATGCGGCCCGCAAGGTAGCAGCCTTAGAATAGGAGCGTGTTCTAAACTGCCCGAAGCATCGGGAGGACTCCTACCAACCGCTGCCCCTTCAACCCTTACGGGGCCCCTGCTCCACACCCACGACCTCTTTTCAAAGGAGAATCCCCATGGTCAGAAAACTTCTGCTCCTCAGTCTGCTTGCTGTCTGCGCTTCCATCTTTCCCCAGCAAGCCGCCGCCAGTGACGATGCTTCTGGGACCTTTCTGGTCACCATTACCGATGCTACGACCGGGGCGTTTGCATCGCGCTCGGTGATTACGCTGCACAGCGACCATTCCGTGGCTGTGATCGACTCCGGCCAGGAGGGCGGCCCGGTTCCGTTCAGCAGCCAGCAGGGCGTGTGGGCGCATGCTCCCCACGGCGTGGTGAAGGCCAGGACCCTCGACTTCTCTTTCCCCTTCGCGACGGGCGGGATCGCCCGCGTGGACTACAAGTTCAACGCCGGCGTTCCCGGGGACCAGGTGCAGGGGAGCATCGTGCTCACCTTCTTCCCCCCGAATGGCAATCCCTTGGGCGGCGGCGGGACTCCGGGAGGAACGTTCAACTTTAGCGGCACGAGAGTGACGGTGCCGTAAAACCAGCCGCTGGCTTCCAACTCCAGGGGTCCCGTAACCCCCGCCCGAAGACCCTACCCTGCCCGGGCCGGGGTGATGAGAGTCTTGGGCGGGGGGGCCCTGAAGCTGGTCGCTCCTACGGTAGCGGCATGCGCTGATACGGGAAAACCGTCAATTGGGATTGTGGGCGCTGTGTTTGTTGAACATGGCCTGGCACATGCCGATCTGGGCGTTGTTGCAGGTCTTGCGGTTCTGGCCCGTGAGGCCGTTGCACACCGCCTTGCGGGTGCTGATGCAATCGCCGAGGCTCTTGAACGGCGGATTGATCGTCAGATGGACCGGCACGGTGCCGCAGGTCCCGGAGTAGGTGCCGGGCTGGGCGACCGTGGCGTACCCCAGCGCATCGCTGCTGCCGTCGGAAGTACACTGTGCAATGGTCTGGGTGCTGCAGACTCCGTTGGGGCAGACCTGGCCCGTGATATTGCCGTCGCCAAAGTCGGACCAGTGGGGCGACAGAATCAGGGCGCCGGCCTCGTCGACGTTGGAGAACTGGACTCCGGGGATGAGGCCCTCGCTGTAGCCCGCGGCCACGTCGAAGCCGCCGACCGCGTTGCCGGCGTTGATCGCGAGGCCCGCCTGGGTCGCTCCGGTGCCGTCGACGATCTGGACGCTGCCGGTCGAGAAGGTGCCGCGGTCCAGGTCGACGACGAGGGTGTAGCTGAACCGCTTCTCGATCACCGTGTCGGTGCCGCAGGTCGCCTGAGCGTCACACGCCCGGTCGGTGCAGGACTGAACGTACGGGCCTCCGCTCCCCTGGCAGGCCACGAAGGCCTGGATGCTGGTGTCGGGAGAGCCGGGAAAGAGGTCGGCATGGATACCCGTTCCGGCGGCCGTGGCCACGAGGTCGTCCGTCGGGCTCAGGATTCCCGTGCCCATCTGGTTCCACGGCGCCTGCGGCGGGAAGCTGACGGAGCTGACCGTGCCGTTGCAGCCGGTGAGCACGACCACGGCGGCCAGCAGGATGGATGAGATCAATGTGCGTTTCATGATGTTTCCTCCAAAAAAGGTTTTGTCTTCGACTTGGAGCGGTTTCCGCACCTCGGCTCGGAGGGCGCTTCAGGCTCCCGCTTTCAGTTGGTTTACAAATTCGAGGATAGCGGCCTCTCAGCGCCCTGTATATCCTCTCTAGCGATGATTTTTGAGCGGCCCGGCATCCTCTCTAGAGAGGATGCCGGCCTGACCGAAAGGAGGGGGAGCTCCCTGCCTGGCGGGGTGGGGCGCTACCTCTCAGAGGGTGTTTGGAAAGTGCATCGCGATGCGCAGCCCCGCTCGGGCATAAATGCCAGGGCTACATTGGCCGCCGGATGAATCCCGCTTTAAGTCCCCTTCAGGGGGCGCTGTTCCTAGCCCCGGCATTTATGCCCGGGCGAAGGTGAGCGTTGCGACGGGTTGCGGGCATTCTGACAGGGTCACCCATAAGGGTGGTCTTTCCTTCCTTGCGTCGCCACAGCGCGATCCGCGTAGGAGGCGAAGGGGACGCCTCGGAGTCTATCGGCCGGCCAGCCGCCGCGCCGCCGCGCGGTAGCGTTCGGCAGCCGCGGCGTCGCCGGCCCGGGCCTCGACCTCCGCCAGCCGTCTGAGGATCGATACGCTCTCGGTTCCGGCTTCCACCGCCCGGGTCAACAACGCGCGGACCTCGGCGCGGTTTCCCGCTCTCTCGGCCAGGTCGGCGAGGCCCCACCAGGCCCCGAAGGAACGCGGATTCAGCGCCAGGGTGAGCAGGTACTCCTGGCGCGCGTCGTCCCCCCGGCCCAGGCGGGCGTAGGCGTCGGCCAACTGGCAGTGGGAATCGTCGTGCCGTGGGTTGTCCTCGACCACCCGGCGGAAGGTGGCGAGGGCCGCGTCGCCGTCGCCGCTCGCGAGCTGAGCCTGCGCCAGAGAGAGCAGGAACATGCCGTTCCCCGGGCTCCGCCGTACCAGCTCCGTCAGCCTAACCACCGCTGGTTGCCAGCCTTTCTGCCGCACCAGCTCATGGGCCGCCTTCAGCTCGGCCAGCAGGGGGACACCGTCCTTGGGATCGAGGGTGCCTTTGCCGCCGGTGCCGGTGCTGGTGCCGGAGAGATAGCCGAGGCTCTGGAGAGCGTTTGCCAGCTCCGGATCGGCCGCCTCGGCCGGATGGATCTGGAAGGCTCGACGCACTGCCGCGAGCTCCAGCTTCAGCCCGCGAGCCGGCTCCCGCTGCTCAGGCGGTCCGTCCAGCAGGTTCCGCGTCTCTCCCGGATCGGCGGCCAGATCGTACAGCTCCGGGCGCGGGGCCACGATCAGCTTGAAGCGGCCGTCGAACAGCCCCTCGAGCGGGCTCCAGCCGTAGGCGGTCAGAGGATACCGGCTCGCCAGGTAGACCGGGCTCGGAGGGCCGCTCGCCAGCCCCGGCAGTCCGGGCAACGGCGCGCCGAAGGGCGCGGCGGCTCGGCCGGGAGCCGTCAGGCTCAGCAAGGTCGAGGCGAGACGGCGCGTTGCAACCGCTTCCCGGATCACCCGGCCCCGCGGCACTCCGGGACCGGCGAGGACCAGGGGGACGTGCAGGGTGGCATGGTAGAGGAAGATCCCATGGCCGGTCTCGCCGTGCTCGCCGAGAGACTCGCCATGGTCCCCCACGGCGGCGATCAGCCAGCGCCCGGCACCGCCGGGCAGAGCGGCCAGCAGACGGCCGATCTCGCGGTCCATGGCCGCCACCTGGCCGGCATAGCGCTGCGCACCGCCGGCTTCAGGCTTCACGTCCGCCGGGAGATACCACTCGTGGGGATCGTAGTAGTGGACCCACAGGAAGACCGGCTGGCCCGCGGGACGGCGGCCGAGCCACTCAAGAGCGGCGTCGGTCATCTGCCGCGCGTCGCGGTCGAGGGTGTGACGTCCCGGGCTCGGCTCGCTCGGGATGCGATCGTCGTAGTGTTGGAAACCGCGGGCGAGCCCGAAGCGCCGGTCCAGGACCAGCGAGGCCACGAACCCCGCGGTCGCATAGCGCCTGGCGAAAAAGGCCTCGGCCAGGGTCGGCAGGCCCCGCGGAAGCACGGTCGAGCCGTTGGTCTCGACCCCGTGCTCCGGGGGAGCGAGCCCGGTGAAAAGCGAGGAGTGGGCCGGCAGGGTCAGCGGCGTGGAGGCGATCGCCTGCTCCCAGCGCGTGCCGCGGGCCGCCAGGGCATCCAGCACCGGAGTGCGCGCCCCTCGACCGCCGAAGGCACCGAGCGCATCGGCCCGGGTGGTGTCCAGAGTCAGCAGGAGCACGCTCGGAGGATCGGCCGGCAGCGGCCCGGCCCCGGCGGCCAGGGTGCCGCAGAGCGCCCCCAGGAACGCGGCGAGGAAAGAGATGCCCGGCCTCAGGATGCGTCTCCTTTTTTCCAGAGCGTCCAGAAAACTCGAGCCGGCAGCCAGGGCATGCCGCGGAGCTGCCCGGCGAGATCTCCTGGCTCAAGCCAGACCCGCGCCGCCGGGGGCGGTGGTCCTCCGGCGGCGGGGCAGCAGGTAGCTTCAACTCTCAGGCAGCTCGGCACAGCTCAACAGGATCTGGCTCTAGAAGCCGTACTGGCACATGTACCCGCCGTCTATGTTAATGCACACCGGCATAAACGGAGGGCACGCCCCCGGCACGGTCACGCACTCGTTGATGTCCTGGTCGCAGTTGGTGCCGGTCCACCCGGATTGGCAGGTGCAGGTATAGCTGCTGCCGCTGGGCTGGCAGGTCCCGTGGACGCAGGGATTGGGGTCGCAGGAGTTGCCGCTCTCGCAACTCCCCAGATGGTCACCGTGCCCGAGATGAGCCGCCACGGCGGCTTCGCTGACGGTGATGGTGTGGGCGTTGCCCGGGTTGCCGGGCGGCACGTGACAAATCACGACCTTGGCACTGCCGGCCGACGC
>DATIOS010000477.1:0-12181 GCA_035472915.1 Thermoanaerobaculia bacterium | reverse complement strand
ACACCCGCAATGGCCAGCGCGAGCAACTGTAACCACGGCACAAGAATGTCAGTCCACTCCTTGGCTGTGCGGTTGCGCTTCAGGGCCTCTTTCCAGCGAGCTAATGATGGCATTGGCATAACGCTCCGAAACCGGATCTCGCGCAAAGGATCTACGATGCTGGAATCGTTTCGCCCGGACGCTCCGGAAAAAGATCCTCCGCGTCCTGAATCCAAAAAGCTCCGCGACCGACTCGCGGGACCGTTCAGCGTCAAGTCGGCGACGCTCAGCGGCCTCTTGATCCTGGCCGTCTTCTACACCCTCTACCTGGCGCGCGGATTTTTCCTGCCGCTGATCCTCGCTGTGCTGCTCAGCTTTCTTCTCCGCCCGCTGGTGCGGGGCCTGAGGAAGCTGCACATTCCGGAGGCCTTGGGAGCGGCGGTCGTCGTGCTGGGCCTCCTCGGAGTGCTGGGGGCCGGGATCTACGAGCTTTCGGGCCCCGCCTATGCCTGGATGCAGCAGGCTCCTGCCAACATGCGGAAGATCGAGCGCCGAGTTCGGGATCTGAAGAAGCCCGTTCAGACGATGAACAACGCCACACAGCAGGTGGCGAGGATCGCCCAGGTTGGCGGCACCGCCCCGGCCCAGGCGCCGGCCGCCGCTCCGAGTCTCGGCGAGCGTCTGGCCAGCGGGGCTTTCGAGTTTGTGGCCGACGCGGTGACGCTGTTCATCCTTCTCTACTTCCTGCTCGCGTCGGGGGACATGTTCCTGCGCAAGCTGATCAAGGCGCTGCCCAACCTCGACAAGCAGAGGGCCGTGGTGATCGCCCGCACAATCGAGAGCGAGATCTCCACCTATCTCTCGACCGTCACCTTCATCAACCTCGCGCTGGGAGCGGCAGTCTGGGGAGTGATGGCACTGATCGGGGTCCCCAACCCGCTGCTTTGGGGCGTCATGGCAGCGATCACCAACTACGTTCCGTACCTCGGCGCGATGACCATGTACGCCGTGCTCACCGGGCTGGGCTTTCTGACCTTCAACGACCTCCCCCATGCCCTCATGCCACCCGGCGCCTTCCTGATTTGCAATGTCCTGGAAGCCTTTGTGCTGACTCCCCTGATCCTCGGCAAGCGGCTTCTGCTCAACCCCGTGGTGATCTTCCTCGCCCTCTCTTTCTGGGGCTGGATGTGGGGGATCGCCGGCGCCGTCATGGCGGTGCCGATCATGGTGGTGTTCAAGATCTTCTGCGACCACAGCGAGACGCTGGCGCCCGTCGGCGAGCTCCTGGGAACTTAGCAGGCCGCTGAAGAATCGGGTCACGCATTGGTCAGCTCGCCCGGCAAAACCCTCTGGTGCGGCCTAGGGTACACTTTGCTCATGGCTGCTCTTGTGTACTTAGAGACTTCGGTCATCAGTTACCTTACCGCCTGGCCTTCGCGAGATGTGATCGTGGCTGGCCGGCAGCAGCTTACGCATGAATGGTGGCGTCGGCGCCGGAGCTCTTTCGAGGTGGTGGTCTCGGAACTTGTGCACCTGGAGTGCGCAGACGGCGATCCCTCCGCCGCCGCCCGGCGGGCGGATTTCCTGGTAGCGCTGCGGTCGCTCGAGACCACTCCCGAGGCGGAGGCGCTCGCTCTCGCGCTGTTGAAGGGTGCGGCCTTGCCCTCGAAGGCTCGGGCGGATGCGTTGCACATCGCGATCGCGGCCAGCCAGGGCGTGTCGTACCTCCTCACCTGGAATTCGGCGCATATTGCAAACGCAGAAAAGCGCCCAATCGTAGAGGCCGTGTGTCGCCAGGCCGGTTACGAGGCGCCCATCCTGTGTACACCGGACGAACTTATGGGAGAGAATTCCTGACATGTCGAAGCCTCCTGATGAACTGCAGACTCCATGGGTTGATCCGATCGTCGCCGAGGTCCGTGCTGCACGGGAACGGATTGTCGCGGCCGTCGGCGGCGACCTTCATGCCTTGTGCGAGCAACTGCGCGCTCGCCAAGCAGCCGCTGGAAGGATTCCGGTGCGGCACGCTCCACGCCCACCGCGTTCGAAGACAGGTCAGGCGGCGTAGTAGCGTCGCACAGGTCCGTCCGACGGCCGGCGGGTACCCTACTCTCGCTCCTCGCCTTCGCCCCAGCGCTCCATGTCCCGCCGCTCCTTCTTGGTGGGCCGGCCGGCTCCCCTCTCGCGTAGCGCGGGGGGCCGCATCATGAGCCGCTTCATCGGATCGGCCTCCGGGCGAGGCGGGCTCAGATCCTCATAGAGAGTTCGGGCAACTTCCTTCGAGACCGGCTTGTCACGCAGCTCCTTGACGACGAGAACGCGGGTCCAATCGCCCTGAACGACCTCGATCCGGTCGCCGGGGACCAGGTTGCGGTGAGGCTTGGCCGCCTGCCCGTTGACCCGGACGCGGTTCAGATCCACCGCGTGCGTCGCCTGGGTGCGGGTCTTGAAGACACAGGCGACGTGCAGCCATTTGTCGAGGCGGCCGGACATGGTGGAAGTCTATCTCGGTCTGGCTCCCTCTTCTCCCGGCGGGTCGGGGGGGAGGCTGGGAGAAGAGGGCCGGGGTGATGAGGGCTCCGGTTGAGTTAACCTAGCTTCGTCATGCGCGTCCCGCCCGAAGAGTTCGAAGCCCTCGTCGAGCACGCCCTGGAGGGTCTGCCCGAAGAGTTCGCCGAGCTGCTGGAGAACGTGGCGGTGGTGGTGGAAGAGGAGCCCGACCCGGAGGATCTGGAAGCTCTCGAGATCGAGCCGGACGAGGAGCTGTTCGGCCTCTACCAGGGAGTCCCTTTGTCCGAGCGGGACTCCTTCTACCAAGCCGCCATGCCGGACCGGGTCATCATCTACCGCGGCCCCATCCTGCGCTACTGCGACAACCGCCGGCAGGTGATCCGCGAAGTCCGGGACACCGTCGTCCACGAGCTCGGCCACCATTTTGGGCTGGATGAGGACGACATGCCGTATTAGGCTCCGGGGCATACAATCCCCCGGTGCGTCGCTCCCGCAAGCGTCTTCTCTTCCTTCTCCTGGGCCTCGGCCTCATGGTCGTGGTCTCGGCCTTTCTCTATATGTGGGGCATGGCCGCCCTCGAAGGAAAGCACCGCAGCTTCTGGGAAAGCCTGGAGTGGGCCGCGGAGTCGCTGAGCACCACCGGCTACGGCTACGACTCCCATTGGAGCCATCCGTTGATGGTGCTGCTGGTGATGGCGGTCCAGTTCGTGGGCGTCTTTCTGGTCTTCCTGATCTTTCCCATTTACCTCATTCCCTTCCTGGAAGAGCGCTTCGAGACCCGGTTGCCGAAGCAGGCCGAGGCGGGCCTAGAGGACCATGCGGTTCTCTATCGCTACGGCCCCGCTGTCGAGACCCTGCTGGCCGAGCTCGCGGGAGCCGGCGTCCCCTCGCTGGTTCTGGAGCCCGACGAGGGAGTGGCGCGCCGCCTCTTCGACCGCGGCCAGCGAGTGGTTCTGGGCGGCCTGGCGGACGACGGTCTGGAAGCCGTGCACCTTTTGCGATCCCGGGCGCTGATCGCCAACGGCACGGACGACGAAAATGCCGCCGTCGTCCTTTCGGCCCGGCATCTCGGCTTTCGCGGCCCGATCCTGGCGCTCGTCGAGGAGCCGTTTCACCGCCGGCCCATGATGCTCGCCGGCGCCACGGCCGTGTACACGCCGCGCCACATCCTGGGTGCGGCCCTGGCCGCTCGCGCCTCGGCGCGGATCAGTCCCCTCGGCGGCGTCCAGCAACTGGGACGCCGCCTCGAAGTGGCGGAGATCCGCATTCAGCCCGGCAGCCCCCTCGCCGGTCACACCCTCAACGAAACCGCCATCGCCTCCCGCACCGGGGCCACCGTGATCGGCCAGTGGGTGGGCGGCGAGCTCGAGGTTCCCTCCGGCTCCGGGCTGCGCCTCGAACCGGGCGGCATCCTCGTGGTCGTGGGGAGCCATGACAACATCAATCGCTTGTGGGACCTGGCCGGCGGCGCCGTCACCCTGCGCCACGAGGGGCCGTTCGTGATCGGCGGTGGCGGCGAGGTGGGGCGCAAGGTAGCCGAGCTGCTGCGCGCGGTGGGAGAAGAGGTCCGCCTGATCGATCGCCGTGACGGTGCCGAGGTGGATCAGGTGGGCGACGTGCTCGACTCTCGGGTGCTGGAAGAGGCCGGCGTCAAGACCGCCCAGGCGGTGATCCTGGCCTTGGACACCGACGCCGCCACGCTTTTCGCCACCGTGATCCTCAAAGATCTGTCCCCCGAGGTGCCGGTCATCGCCCGCGTCAATCAGGCGGAAAACGTCGATCGCATCCATCGCGCCGGCGCCGACTTCGCTCTCTCGATCAGCCAGGTTTCTGGGCAGATCCTGGCCCAGAAGCTCCTCGGCCAGGAGGCCGTGTCGGTCGATCAGCAGCTCAAGGTGCTGAAGGTCGCGGCCGCCCGCCTCGCCGGCCGCAATCCCGCCGAGCTCGGCGTCCGCGAGCGCACCGGGACCTCGATCGTGGCGGTGGAGCGGGGAGACGAAGTACTGGTGGAGTTCGGGCCTGATTTCCGTTTCCAACCCGACGACGCCGTCTACGTCTGCGGCAGCAGCCGGGCCGTTCGGCGTTTTCAGGAAGTCTTCGGGCGGCTGTAGGGCGAGAGGCAATCTCGGCTGATTCTTTGCTGTCCTTGAAGTCCTTGCTGTCCCTTCTGTCCGTGTTCCCTCCCCCTTGCCTCAACCGACCGACCGTGCTATTTTGTCTCCGTGAGCAAAGGTGAGCAGACGCGCCAGGAAATTGTCGAGCGGGCTCTGGCCCTGGCGGGGGAGGTCGGCCTGGAGGGCGTGTCGCTCGGCGTCCTGGCGGCCAGCCTGAATCTCTCGAAGAGCGGCCTCTTCGCTCATTTCAAGTCGAAGGAGGCCCTGCAGGTCGACGTCCTGCAGCGGGCCATCGACAATTTCATTCAAGACGTCGTCGTGCCGGCTCTCAAGCAGCCTCGCGGCGAGCCGCGGGTGGTAACCCTGTTCGACTACTACCTCGGCTGGGTGCACGGCAACGGCCGAAGTGGAAGTTGCTTCTTCATGGCTCTCACCCATGAATACGACGACCGGCCCGGACCCGTTCGCGATCTTCTCGTGCAATCGCAACGCGACTGGTACGACACCATCGCCCGCGCCGCGCGCACTGCCGTCGAGGAAGGCCACTTCCGCGCCGATCTCGACCTCGAGCAGTTCGCCTACGACTTCGTCGGCATCGGCATGGTCTTCCAGCAGGTCGCCAAGCTACTCGAAAATCCGCGCGCCGAAATGCGGGCGCGCAGTGCCTTCGCAGCGCTCCTCGAGCGCGCCCGCCCCTGAACCCAAATCCGTAGAGGAGATCCCATGCAACCCATGGACGCAGCCCTCGCCCTCCCAATTCAAAATAGCACGATCGGTCGTCTACGCCCGGTTCCGGTTCCGTCCTGGCTGAAGACCGGAATGCGGGTGGCAAGCACGGTAGCTCCCGGCGCGGCGACGCGCCTGGCGCGCAAGCTGTTCTTCACTCCCATGCGGGCAAGACTGCGCGACGAAGAGCGCGCGGTGCTGGCGCGCGGCGAGCTTTTCTCGCTGGAGGTCGGCGGTCAGCGGGTGGTCGGCCGTGTTTGGGGCGAGGGGCCCACCGTCTTTCTCCTCCACGGTTGGGGAGGGCACTCCGGCCAGATGACGCCGTTCGTCGATCCCGCCGTGGTGGCGGGCTTTCGCGTCGTGGCGCTCGACCTTCCCGGCCACGGCGAGTCCGCGGGGAGCGTCTCCTCGCTCATTCATTTCGCCTCGGCGCTGGAGCGCGCCGCGGCCCTCTTCCGGCCCGTGCACGGTCTGGTGGCTCACTCCTTCGGCGCCGCCGCCAGCACCTACGCGATCTCCTCGGGACTGGCCGTGGAGCGCGCCGTCTTCTTCGCACCGCCGGCGGGCTTCGAGTCGTTCTGGGCGCGATTCCGGGCGGGCGTTGGCGTGTCGCAGGCCATCATGGACCGCATGCTGCACGAGGCAGAGGAGTGGTTGCAGGTGAGCTTCGACGGCATCGGCCCCGTCTCGCTGGCGCCGAAAATGACGGTGCCGCTCCTCGTCTTCCACGATCCGGAGGACCGCGAGGTGCCTTTCGATGAAGGCGCCGAGCTCGCCCGCCGGTGGCCGGGCGCCGAGCTGCGGCCCGCGGGCGGGCTTGGGCATCTGCGCATCCTGCGCGACGAGCGATGCGTGGCGGAGGCGGTGAGCTTCCTCGCCTGATGGATGGAAAGGCACGGTGGTACGATCGCCGGCATGGACCTCGACACCGCCGTAAAACTGAACATCTACCAGACCCTCGCCGAGACCGGTCAGGCGCCGTCGACGGCCGAGGTGGCGAGATCTCTTAGCCTTGATGTCGAAGAGATTCAGGCGGCCTTCCAGCGGCTTCACAAGAAGCGGCTGCTGGTTCCCGAGCCGGGAGACCCCTCCAGAATCCGCATGGCGCCGCCGTTCTCGGGCGTGAAGACGGATTTCCTTATCAAGGCTCGTGGCCAGGTTTACTACGCCAATTGCGTCTGGGACGCCCTTGGAATTCCTGCAGCCCTGAAAGCGGACGGCATCGTCGAGGCGGTGGACGGCCACACCGGAGAGCCCATGATTCTGGAGGTGCGGAACGGCGAGCCGGTTCCGCAGCAGTGCGCCATTCATTTCGCCGTGCCGGCGGCGAAGTGGTGGGACGACATCGTCTACACCTGAGCGACCATGCTGCTCTTCCGGTCGGAAGAGACGGTGCGCGAGTGGTGCCGGGCGAACGGCGTTCCCGTACGTCCGATTCTCGACTTGAACCAGCTCTGGTATCTCGCGAAAACCTGGTATGAGAATCGATTGACCGTCGAGTCCCGCCGCCCGGGACCGGACGAGATGGTGCAGATCTTCGCGGGAATCGGATTGACGGGGGCGTTCTGGGATCCGAAGGCGGATCAATGGTGATCGGCCACGCCCGGGATCATCACCGCCTGCTCCAGGTTCGGTATCGGCAGCTCGACCTCGGATTCGCGCCTTGAAAGAGCATGGCTTACAGACGCGATAACGAGGGCGACGACGACTAGAACCGCGGCGACGGCGAAGGTGGTCCGCATGCCGGCCGCAACCGCCTCGGGACGCGCTGTCATGATGTTGGTCGTCGCCGCTCCGAGTGCGAACACAGCGCCCATGACGGATGCGCCGGTGATGAGCCCGAGATTGCGCGACAGGTTGAGCATGCCGGAGATGACGCCCCGCTGGTCCGGCCGGATATTTGTCATGACGGCCGTGTTGTTGGCCGCCTGGAACAGCGCATAGCCGGCGGTGATGACGGCGAGCGGGACAATGTACCCCGGGACGCCGAACCTCGCCGGCACCACCGGCAGGATGGTGGAGCCGGCCGCCATTCCGAGGAGCCCGGCGATGGTCATGCGGTGGGCGCCAAAGCGGTCCACGAGGCGGCCGGCCGGCAGGCTCGTCAGTGCGGCGACAATCGGACCGGCCGACATGACGAGTCCGACTCGGGCTGCGCCGAGCGCCAGCGCGCCGGAGAGATAGAACGGGCCAACCACCAGCGTCGCCATCACCACGGTCGTGACCAGGGTGCTCATCGCGAAGCCCGCGCTCAGTATCGGATTTCGAAACATCCCCAATCGGATCAGAGGTGACGCGGCTTTCGCCTCGGCGAGCGCGAAGAGGCCGACGCCGAAGACGGCCGTGATCAGCAGAGCCACGTTGAACAGGCCGAAGCTGCCGCGCCCCGTCGTCATGGCGAGCGCGTAAGCCGCGAGCGTCAGGGCAAGCAGCAGTGTACCCACAGGGTCGAAGCCGCTCCGATCGGTCTTCATCTCCCGGCGATCGACGGGCAGGAAGCGATGCGCGAGGAACAGAGCCACGATGCCCAGCGGGACATTGACGAAGAAGATGGACGGCCAACCGAGTCCGGCGATCAGTACGCCGCCGAGCGAAGGACCGAGCGCGGTGCCAATGGCGGACGTCGCGCCGAGCAGCCCCATGGCGCTGCCGGTCTTTTCCTTCGGTACTGTCTCGCCGACAAACGCCAGGGTGAGGGCCATCATGATGGCGGCTCCAACCCCCTGCGCCGCCCGGGCGGCGATCAGCAGCCCGAGCGTGGGGGCGACGCCGCACAGCACTGAGGCCACCGTGAACAGGAAGATCCCGGCCAGTAGCAGCCGCCGGCGGCCGGTGAGGTCGCCGAGCCGTCCGACGCTGACGATCACCGTGGTGATGGCGAGAAGATAGGCGAGGACGATCCACTGGACTTGCTGGAAGGAGGCGCTGAACGCCTGCGCCAGCGTGGGCAATCCGACATTGGCGATGCTGGTGCCCAACGAGGACAGCAGCATGGCCAGCGAAAGGCTGGCCAGCGCCCAGCGCACCGAAGGAGTGCGTTCCGCGCTTCCAGCTTCGACCTCACCTCGTTCTGCAAGGATTGGATTCAAAATAACCTCCGGTTTTTTGCCACTCTCAAAATCGAGCGATCCGAACATACCCTTTTGTTTGCCATGGCGGAAGACGCGAGGTGACGATTTCATTGCTCTGGCACCCGCGGCTGGACGCCGATCCAGCCCATCGCTGGTTGCGCGGCCTCGTTCTGGAGATCTGCGCGGCGCTCCGCTGAAGGGGTAAGTCTCCCGAGAATCAAGGGTGATCGGCCACTCCCTGGATCGCCGCCTGCTCCAGGTGCGGCATCGCCAGCTCGACCTCGCGTTCGATCTCGGCGAGAAGGCTGCCGAGGCGGGCGCGGTCGGCGGCGTTGTCGAAGTCGGTCCTGGCGCCTTTCTCCTCGAGCTCGGCGCTGAGGGATGCGACCCGCACCGCGCCGATCTGAGCGCTGCTGCCCTTCAGGCTGTGCGCCAGGAAGGTGAGGTCTTTGCCATCGGTGCGGATTAGAGCCTGCCGCATACCTTCCAGCCGCCGGGGAGTTTCGGTGGCGTAGTGCGTCACGATCTCACGCACCAGGGGTGCACCGGTCACCTCTCCCAGCCGGCGGAGCTGGTCGAGGAGCGTTGGATCGAGTGGCGAAGAGCCGTCCGGCGGAGCCGAGGCCAGGCTGGGGCTGGCGAGCTCTGCCTCGACCGGGGCTCTGGACTCCAGGCTGCTACAGTGCGCCAGCGCCGCCCGCAGCTCCTCGAATCCAACCGGTTTCTGCACGAAATCCTCCATCCCGGCGGCGAGGCACGCTTCCCGTTGGTCGCGCAGGACGTTCGCCGTCATGGCGACGATGCGCGGCTGGCGCTCGCGGGGAAACTCGGCACGGATGCGGCGCGTCGCCTCCATGCCGTCCATGCCCGGCATCTGGATGTCCATCAGGATCAGGTCGTAGGGCTGGCGGCGCAGTGCCTCCAGGACCTCGGTCCCATTGCCGGCCACGTCGGCCAGGTAGCCCAGGCGCTCCAGCATGAGCAAGCCCACCCTCAAGTTGATGGAGTTGTCCTCGGCCAGGAGGATGCGCAAGGGGAGACGTTCGGCCATCCTTGGGCTCGCGGGGGTGCCGGCCGCGGCGGTCTCGGCAATCTCCGCGGCCTGGAAAAATCCAGTCGACAACCGAGCGGGCGCCTGCTGCGCGATGCGGCAGCGAAGGGTGAAGAAAAAAGCCGAGCCGCGGCCTTGCTCGCTCTCCACCCACATCCGTCCGCCGAGGCGTTCGGCGAGACGCTGGCTGATCGCCAGGCCCAGACCGGTGCCGCCGTAGAGACGCGTCATGGAGGAGTCGGCCTGGCCGAACGGTTTGAACAGGCGATGCATACGGTCGGCTGCGATACCGATTCCCGTGTCGTGCACGGCGAAAAGCAGCTCGACGAGGCCGTCCTTCTCGCCGCGGGCCTCGATCTCCAGGCGCACCTCGCCCTTCGGCGTGAACTTGATGGCATTGTCCAGCAGATTGACGAGGATCTGCCGCAGGCGGGCCGCGTCGCTTTCGACGGCCTCGGGAACCTCCTCCCCGAGCCGGCAGTTAAGGGCCAGCCCTTTGGCCTCCGCCTTGGGCTTGAGGATTCCCAACGCCTCGTCCAGACAGTCGCGAAGAACGAACGGCGCGCTTTCGACGGTGAGCTTGCCGGCTTCGATCTTCGAGACGTCCAGGATGTCGTTGATGATCGCCAGGAGCGAGGCGCCACTGCTGCGGGCCGTCGCCGCATACTCCCGTTGTTCCGGCGTCAGGGGAGTGTCGAGAAGCAGGCTCAGCATTCCCAGCACCGCGTTGAGAGGCGTGCGGATCTCGTGGCTCATATTGGCCAGGAACTCGGTCTTGGCCTGGTTCGCCTCTTCCGCCTGGTCCCTTTGCCGGCGCAGGCCGCGGCTCTGGTAGACGATGGCCACGTTGATGGCGGTCGCCATGGCGAGGATCACCAGGCGCGAGATCTGGTTGTCCCAGCGGAACACTCCATAGTTCGGGCTGGCGAGGGGGATGCCCGTGGCCTCGCTGCGCAGCACCACCCAGGCGATGATCGCGGAGTATTCGAGCATCGCCGTCAGCCCGGCGACGACGCACAGGCGCACGTCCTGCCGCAGACAGGAAAAGGCGAGGGACAAGAAGTAGATGAGGAAGAGCACGCGGCCATTGACGAGCGACACCGGATGGCCGGTGGCGATCAAGGCGACGCCCACCACGCTCAAGATGCTGGCGTCGAAAACGCAGGTGAAAAACCCCAGCCACGGTGGGGGGGATGGCCGGCGGGCGAAGCTCCGCACCGCGAGACCCACGAGCACGGTGGTCAGAGCACCGGCCATGCCCACCCAGGGCTCGACGTCGTAGGGATTGGCGAGGAGGGAGGTCAGCGGGATCAGGCCCGCGACCGCTGCAGCCCAGATGCGGATGCTCGCCGCGAGCATCTCGCCCTCACGGCCGACCTTGGCCGATGCCGGGTCGGGACGTGCCCAGACTCGCAGGCGTGTTACGAGGTCCACGGTGGTTGCGCTCGCTCTCTCTTTCCAGAAATATCGGCGCCATTGTGCCACGGCCCGAGTGGCGGCGGTAAGGGGCGGTCCACTCCCGTGTGTGATTGCCCCAACTCGCTGATGTAAGCCTTAAGGGCAGCGTCTCCCCCCGCGTCTTGAACGTGGCGCAGGTAGAGCGTAAGCTAGGCGTTAGCGCAGGACTCCGCGGGTCAACTCTTTTGACGCGAGTTCCGCCGGGGAAATCGGGGGACGTGCTAGGATCGGGCAAGACGGCTATGGACAAACTACTTGAGATCAAGATCGGTGGCGGTGACGTCCACTCTGGCTGGGTGCCGCTATCCGCTTTTGCTATGGTTCGGGACCTCCTTGATGCCATCGCGGAGCAAGGCCCCGATGAAGAGCTTTGGAGATCCATAGAGCCGCAAATCGAGGTCGTGGGCGCGGGGTCTACTGTTCTCGCCATTCATACTCGTTTTGTTCGAAAGCTGCGCCCGCAGGTGAGGTCGTTTCGCGAGAGGGCGAAACGGCACGCTCTAATGCCGCGCGCCAGAGGCTGGGTCAAGAAGTACGTCGGCTCTCCTAGCACTAGCTGGTCTTATGTGGACATGGTCGAGATTCCATCGAAACAAGAAAAGAAACCGCTTCCGGAAAAGGACCGCGTTTTTAGGTTTGACGCCCGCTACAAAGAGCGACTTCTGGTCAATCAGGCGGAGCCAATCCACGGCTTCGATGAGGTTTATGCGACCGTTGTACGGGCTGGCGGGGAAACCCCGACAGTTACTCTGGCATTTCTAGATGGTAGGAGCGGGACCTTTGAGATCCGCGGGCCAGAGCGGAAGGATCTTGCAAAGCGTATCGGGAAACATCTCTACGACACCGTAAAACTCGGCGCAGAGGTTTGGTGGAACGCAAAAACCCTTGTAATCGACAAGCTGGTGATTCATGATCTCTTAGAATGGAATGATGTGTCTTTGGCAAAGGTTTATCGGGAGCATGACAATCGCCTCCCTATCACTCTTACCGTTGATAGCGTTGAGGAGTTGATGGCGGACCGGGAGGATGACAGGAGAGAATAGGTGCCGCGACTCTTCGCGCTTGATTCTACGGTGGTTATAATTCTCGCGGGCGGCCACTCGGCTGAACCGCGAGCGAGGGAACGTGCTGAAGGTATTCTCTCAGAGCATGAGGATGCCGGCGAAATCGTTGGAGTTCCTGCGGCGGCGTGGGCGGAATGTTGCCATTGCGAGATTGACACCACTACGTCTTTCGTTATCTGGCCGTTGAATCCGGCCGCTGCCGTCCTT
>DATIOS010000476.1:0-4100 GCA_035472915.1 Thermoanaerobaculia bacterium | reverse complement strand
CTCATCCTGCATCGTGGTGGTGGCGCCTGCCGGAGCGGACGACTGGGCGTTGTCGAGGTAGATCAGCATGGCCGGGCTCTTCGCCGTGGCCTCCAGGAGGTCGCGGAAGCGGGAGAGGGAGTAGGGCCGAATGGCGTCGCGCTCATAGGGGAGGAGATAGGCGCGGGCCCTGCCGTTGGTCAGGGAGACGTTGAAATGATTGAACCAGAAATCGGTCATTACGCCGCTGAGCTGGTTTTCGGAATCGACCGCGCGGGTCAGCTTCTGGACCATGAGCTGGCCGACGAGCTCTCTCTCGGGGCGGTAACCCTGTTCCCGGCCCCACGCCATGACCTTCTGCCGCAATTCCTTCTTGTCGTCGCCCTTGAGATCCTTGGGGGCGACGTCCTTGGGCAGCACGCCGGCTTCGCGGGCCTGGCGCAGCACGAGACCGGGGGGCGGATAGGTACGGACGATCTCGGCGGTGGCCATGTGCAGGGCCGGCAAGGACTGAAGCTCTTCCTCCACCTTGGCGTCCGGCAGGTCGCCGCCGAGCTGGCGCTCGAACCAGCGGTCGACGCCCATCTTGGCGACGGCGTCCACCTCTCCCGGCCGGGGACCGAAGGCGAAACGATTCAGCACATGGGCCGCCGCCTGGCGCTCGGTGAGGCCCGCCTCTTTCCAAGGCAGGTGAAGCGTCGAGGCCTTCTCGTCGGCGGCTATCAGTCCGGCCCCGGCCATACAGGCGCCGAGGGCGACGGCGGTCAAGAGAGTGAAGGTGGTCTTCATGGGACTAATGCTCCTTGGTCGATGCGGCGGGTGTGTTCATTCTGAACCTGAAACCCGGAGCGGGGGTATTTCCTGCGCGGGAGGGGAGCCATGGTCCCTCGCTGGGGATGAAACGTCTTGCATAAATCGTCACTCAAGACATACTCTCAGACTAAAGAACGGGACATCCATGAGTCAGAAGCTCGCGCCCGCCACCCTGCTCCTCTCAGTCTTCTTATCGCTCCCGGCCGCGGCCGAGATTCAATACTTCGGCTACGTCGGCGGAGCCGACGACGATTCCGGCCTGAACCTGACCCACGGCTTCGCCAACTTCGCCCACGTCTCGTCGTCTTCGGACCTCGCCAGCCCCTTCGTCCTCAACCGGGTGAACGCCCTCTCCCAGAAGGGTCTGAAGGCCACGGTCGACCTTGGGCTCGTCCTTTGGTGTGACTATGACGGCACCGGCAGCTACCGGTCACTCTGTTGGGACTGGTTGCAGCGCTGGGAGATCTGGAAGGAGGTCAACGCGGAAATCCTCACACCGGACAAGGTCATCGCCTTCGCCATCCTGGACGAGCCCTTCAACCGGGGAGCGATCATGACCGACTTCGAGGCCGCCGCTCAGAAGGTCAAGGCGGACCTGCCGTGGGCCAGGACCTGGCTCGTCGATTCCACCTGCGTCGTCGCCGGCACCTGCTCGAGCCTTTGGCTGAGCCCGGGGCTCACCGGCTATCAGGGGAACCTTCCCGGCATCGACTGGCTCGGCGTGGACGCCTACGCCATCCACCCGCAGACCGACGCGACCTACCGGAGCGCGGTGTCGATTCTGAAAGCGAGGTTTCCGGGCCGCCCGTGGATCTACGTGATGGACGGCTATTGGGAGACCAATCTGCATGGCCCGGCCCTGGCCAGTATGTCCGAGATGGGGCCGATCGCCGACGAATGGTACGAAGAGGCCCGAAACGACCCGGACGCCGTGCTTCTGGGTGTCTTCCTCTGGCCGGCGACGCCGGGCTGGACGACCTCCGAGCAGTTCTCGTGCGACGTCCTCGCTCACCACGTGGTGATCGGCCGGGAGATCACCCACAAAGCCCGGCCCCAGACGGCGCTGCCCATCGGCTCGTTCTCGATCGATAACAACGGAGTTGTCTCCGGTTGGGCCTGCGACCCGGACGGGACGCTCTGCGAGGCTCCTCGGGTCGACCTGTATTCCAACGGGACGTTCTACGCTTCGACCTCGTACGCCCCGTCGCAGGACTTCATTTCGGCACCTCAATGCGGCACCGGCATCGCCTACCGTTTCAAGGGCAACGCGGTCAGCGGCGCCCGCATCTCGGCCGTGGCGCAAGACCTCGACTCCGGCAGCGCCAATCTCGCCAGCACCTGCGGCGACTGTGTCTGGTACAGCCAGCTCTATGCGCCCAAGGGCTGTCTGGATAGCGTCGACGCGAACGGCTACGCCACCGGTTGGGTCTGCGATCAGGACTCCGCGCTTACCTCAAGCCAGGTGCGCATCGTCGCGGGAGGCACGACCGTCGGTCTCTACACCACCAACCTCGGCAACGAGCCGACGGTGACCGACAAGTGTGGCGGCGGAGGCATGCACCGCTTCCGCGTCCAACTGCCGGCGTCCGCTCGAGGAAAGCAGATCAACGCCTACGCGGAGAACCTGGGCTCGCCCGCCATGAGCCGCGAGGTTCAGATCCCAACGCTGTGCCGGAAGGGGCGTTGCGTCTGGCGGTGATTGAGGGGACCCTGGCCGGGCTCACCGCAGACCGCGAAGCTCCTGCTCGATTCGCTCCGCCAGAAAGATTTTCAGGAGCGATTGATAGGGGATATCACGCTTGTTGGCGAGCATCCTCAAGTTTTCGAGGAGCATCTCAGGAAGGCGTAAAGAGATTGTCTGTGTCGACGGCTTGAGCCGCGAGAAGGTGGTAGGTCTGGCACGGCTCCAGTCCACGTGCTCAGTCGAGTCGTGGGTCGCCCAGAACTCCCGCTCCTCGTCCTCCGACTCAAACTTCGGGATCGGCTTCAAGCTCTTGCGCTCGGGCATACTCATATTCCCTTCGCTCGCGTCGGGTCATGTCGCGGACCGATATGATCCGCACCTTGTCGCCGCGAAGCGTGTAGACGACGAAGAGGAGGCGGCCGGCATCGGTCCGCCCCAGGGCGAGGTGCCTGAGCTCGGTCCCGGAATGGAACTCGTCCTCGGCAACGACCAGCGGCCGGTTGAAGAAGACCTGCTCGCTCTCTGCTTGGGATACTCGGTGCCGCAGCCAGTTTTTCTCAGCATTGCCGCCATCCCAATCAAACTCCGTTATATCGGCCCTATCGCCCATGCACCCTCCGCTAGCAGTATACGACCATCGTATACGGAGTCAAGTCAGACGGGACGCGTCCCCGAGCGCAAAGGCAGGTTGCGAGGTCAGAACAGCCTCCCGCGCAACATTCCCCGCCCCCCACTCGTAAACTGTATCGCAGGCGTAGTACACTATCCGCCAGAAGATCCACAAAGGAGCTTCGGGACAAGGCGGCCCGGAGGCCGTCATTGCGGGAGCTTTGTGCCGATGATCGAGTTGGAGGGAATCGCCAAGACGTATGCGGACGGCTTCGAGGCCCTGAAGGGGGTCTCGATTCGCCTGGACCGCGGCATGTTCGGATTGCTGGGACCCAATGGCGCCGGCAAGACGACGTTCCTCTCCATCCTCGTGCTGGCCCTGGAGCCCTCGGCGGGACGGCGGATCTATGACGGCCTGGACGCGGCGTCGCGGCGGGCGCGGTCGGAGATCCGGCGGCGGATCGGCTTCCTGCCTCAGGACTACCACCCGATCGGCCATCTCACCGGCCGCGAATATCTGAATCACTGCGCCCGGCTGCGCGAGGTGCCCCTCGGCCGCGCCGCCCTGCGCCGCCGAATCGCGGAGCTGCTGGAAGGCGTGGGCCTGGAGCGGGCGGCGGACCGGCGGGCGGGCGAGTACTCGGGGGGCATGCGGCGGCGGCTGGGAATCGCCCAGGCGCTCATCCATTCACCGCGGCTTTTGGTCGTGGACGAGCCCACGGCCGGGCTCGACCCGGAGGAGCGCATCCGCTTCCGCATGCTGGTCACCGCCGCCGCGACGGACATGACGGTGCTCCTCTCCACCCACATCGTGGAGGACGTGGAGGCCACTTGCCCCCGCCTCGGGGTGATCGGCCGTGGCCGGCTGCTCTTCGACGGCGCGCCCACAGAGCTGCTGCGGCGGGCCAACGGGCGCCTCTGGCAGATGCCGGCGGAGGCGCCGCTGCCCGATGGAGCCATCGAGGTCACCCGCCGCGCGGACCGCGAGGGCGGCATCGAGCGGATCATCTATAAG
>DATIOS010000475.1:0-23920 GCA_035472915.1 Thermoanaerobaculia bacterium | reverse complement strand
AAGTTGTCGTGCACGCCCACCGGCTCGACGCCCAGGATCTCCTGCCAGACGGCGGCGATGCTCTGCTCGAGGTCGGTCTGCGCCGGAACGAAGGCCGTGGCGAGGGACGGACGCGGGTGCGCGGCGGCCGCCGGCGCCGTGTCGTCGAGAGCGACCAGGGGAATCAGCTGCTCGTTCTCCGCCAGCCGGCCCGCCAGGTCGAGCGTGGAGACCACGACCTGCGGCAGCCCCGACCCGGCGATGCGCCGGAAAGCTTCGATCCCCTCGCGCGACGCGAGCCCCTGGGCAAGGCTCTCCTGGCGCCTGGCCTTCCACTCCTCGGGCACTTCGGTCGAGATCGCCATCCCGGTCTCCCGCCAGGCGTCCCAGTTGATCGCCACCGCGGGTTTCCCGGATTGCGCCCGCTGCACGGCGAAGGCGTCGAGGAAAGCGTTGGCGGCCACGTAATCCGTCTGCCCGGCCTGCGGCAAAAGGACGGTGATCGACGAGGTGAGCGCGAAGAGGTCGAGCTCGGCGCCGGCGAACAGCTCCGCCAGCACGAGCGCCCCCCGCACTTTTGGCGCCAGAACCCGCTCGGCCGTTTCACGGCTCTTGACCTGGAGGAGCCCGCCGCCCGCAACGCCGGCGGCATGGATCACGCCATGGATGGCGCCGAATCGCTCCTCGGCCGCGGCCACGACCGCTCGCATCGCGAGGGGATCGGCGACGTCGGCCGACAGGGTCATGACCTCTCCGCCCAACGCCTCGACCGCCAGCAGGCGCTCGATCTTCGCCCGTACGGGATCGCCCTCGCCGTGGGTGCTCAGCCAGTCGGCCCAGCGCTCGCGGTGGGGAAACGCGGAGCGGCCCACCAGCACCAGCCGCGCCTGCGCCTCCTGGGCCAGGTGCTCGGCAAGCTCCAGCCCGAGGCCGCCGAGGCCGCCGGTGATGAGGCACACACCGCCCGCCCGCAGCCGCGGCGGCGCCGCCGCCGGGAGGGCCGGCAGCGGCAGGGGCTCGTATTCGCGCACCCAGCGCAGATGGCCGCGGAATGCGACGGTGGGCAGCTCGGGGCCGGTCGCCGCCCGTTCGATCTCCAGAAGGACCTGCCCGGCGGCCCGCCGCAGCGCCTTCGGCCCCCCGAATGTCACGTCGACGCTGCGGCAGGAGAGGCTTGGAAACTCGCGCGGGATAACCGTCACCGGCCCCAGGAGCGTCGCTTTCAGGGGGTCCAGCGGCTCCTCGCCGGTGACCTCGGAGAGGCCGTTCGACACCACGGTGATCGCCGTCGGATCCATGGCGCTCTGCCGCCCGAGCGCCTGGGCGAGGAAGACGAGACTGAAGAAACCGCGGTCGAGAGCGGCGTCCACATCCGTGGGACCGTCCGTGACGTTCCACAGGTGGAGGACGTGGGTGGGAGTCCGGCCGAGCGCGTCGAGGAGCGCATCGTAGTCGGCCCGCCTCCCCGGCGAGACGGTGAAGCCCGCCGGGCCGCGGGAGAAGGACTCGCCTGCCGCCACCCGGACGACGCTCCGGCCGCCCGCTTCCAGCCGCTCGGCCATGATCTCGCCCAGACCGCAGGGGTCGACGAAAACGAGCCAGCTCCCCGCCGCCGGGACCTCCGAGGCGATCTCCGCCGGCACCGCCTCCGGCAGGCGCGACTGCTTCCAGACGGGAGCGTAGAACCAGTCCGCCGGATCGTTGCGCCTTCCCTTCGGCTTGCGGACGGCGTCCTTGGGCAGCGGGTCCACCCAGTAACGCCGGCGCTCGAACGGATAGGTGGGAAGGGCCAGCCGGCGGCGCCGCTCGCCGGCCCAGAACCCCGCCCAGTCGACCTCGCCGCCGGCCAGCCAGAAACGGGCGACCGCCTGGAGCAGCACGGCGGGGTCGGAATCAGGCTGCTTGGGATGGCGTAGCGTGGCGATCATGGCATGTCCCGGACCAGCCGCCGGATGCTGGCGGGCCAGGGTCGACAGCGTGTTGCCTGGGCCGGCCTCGAGCAGGATGCGGTGCGGCTCGGCGAGCAGGTGGGCCACGCCGTCGGCGAAGCGCACCGCCTGGCGCAACTGGCGCGCCCAGTAGTCCGGATCGGTCGCCTCCTCGGGGCGGATCCAGGTGCCGGTGACGTTCGACAGGAACGGCAGGCGGGGCGGCTCGAGGCGCACCCGCTTCACCTGCTCGATGAAGGGCTGGAGCACCGGCTCCATCATCCGCGAGTGGAAGGCATGCGAGGTGTGGAGGCGGCGGCAGGCGAAGCCCTGCTCGGCCAGCCGCGCCGCCAGCTCCTCGATCGCCTCGACGGGCCCCGAGACCACGGAAACCGCCGGGCGGTTGACCGCCGCCAGCGACAGCTCCTCACCCAGGAGCGGGAGGACCTCGGCCTCGGGCAGGGGAATACCGAGCATCGCCCCCGGCGGCATCTGATTCATCAGGCGACCGCGCGCCGCCACCACCGCCAGGGCATCCTCCAGAGAGAAGACGCCGGCCAGGCAGGCCGCCACGTACTCGCCGATCGAGTGGCCGAGCATGGCCTCCGGGCGGACGCCCCAGCTCATCCACAGCCTGGCCGTCGCCCACGAGACGACGAAGAGGCCGGCCTGGGCGAGCTGGGTGTTTTGCAGCCGCTCGGCGGCCGCGTCCGCGTCGCCTTCGTCAAAGAGCGCCTGTCGCAGGTCGAGGCCCAGGTGCGGCAGCAGCAACCGGCAGCAGAGGTCGACGTCGGCCCGGAACGTCGGCTCGGCCTCATAGAGACCGCGCCCCATCCCGGGGTACTGCGCCCCCTGGCCGGGGAAGAGGAAGGCGACCGGCCGGTCGCCGGGCTCGGGGGCGGTGGTGAGGAGCCGCTCGGGGTCGAGCGTCTCCAGGGCTACCGCCGCGTCCGCGAGGTCGCTCGCCAGCAGCGCCCGACGGTGCTGGAAGGCCTTGCGGCCGTGAGTCAGGGTGAAGGCGACGTCCGCGATATCGGGAAGGTCGAGGCCGGGACTCCGGCGCAGGTGGTCCGCCAGGCGAGCCGTCGACCGCTCCAGCGCGGCGGCGCTCTTCGCCGAGAGGAGCAGGAGCTGGTGGGGGCGCGAGCCGCCCGCCGGCGAGGTCGTAGCCAGCGGCGGCGCCTCCTCCAGCACCACGTGGGCGTTGGTGCCCCCCATTCCGAGGGAGGTGACGCCGGCACGGCGCGTGCCCGCGGGCCAGGCACGCAGCTCGGTGTTGACGAAGAACGGGCTGCCCGCGAAGTCGATCCGCGGGTTGGGAGCCTCGAAGTGGAGGCTCGGCGGGATGGCCCCGTGGTGGAGGGCGAGGGCCGTCTTGATCAGGCCGGAGACTCCCGCCGCGGTGTCGAGGTGGCCGATGTTGGTCTTCAGCGAGCCGATGGCGCAGTAGTTTCGCCGGTTGTTGTCGCCGTCCGCGAAGACCCGCGACAGGGCGGCGATCTCGATCGGATCGCCCAGCGCCGTGCCGGTGCCGTGGCACTCGATATAGGACACCGTGCGGGGATCGACCCCGGCGTTCTCGTAGGCCTGCCGGTAGACCTCCACCTGGCCCTCGACCGACGGCGCCATGAAGCTCACCTTGAGGTTGCCGTCGTTGTTGCAGGCGGAGCCCTTGATGACGGCGTAGACCGTGTCGCCCTCGGCCACGGCGTCGTCGAGGCGCTTCAACACCACCACTCCGGCGCCATGGCCGGAGACGAAGCCGGTGGCGGACGCGTCGAAGGCGCGGCAGTGGCCGTCGCGCGCCGTGGTGCCGCCCTCCTGGTAGAGATAGCCCGACGCCTCCGGCAGGTGAATCGACACGCCGCCGGCCAGCGCCATGTCGCAATCGTGCTGGAGGAGCGCCTGACAGGCCTGGTGGACCGCCACCAGCGAGGTCGACGAGGCGCTCTGGATGGTGACGCTCGGCCCCTTGAGGTTGAGCTTGTAGGAGATGCGCGAGGTCAGCGGATCCTTGTCGTTGCCGAGCGAGGCCTGGAGGGTGTCGACGGAGGCCACCAGCTCCATGTGCGGCAGCAGGTTCATGATCATGTAGGTGTTCATGCTCATGCCCGCGTACACCCCGATCAGGCCGGGAAAACGGTCGGAGTCCCAGCCGGCGTTCTCCAGCGCCTCCCAGGCGCACTCGAGAAACACCCGGTGCTGCGGGTCCATGAGCTCCAACTCGCGCGGATTGAGGCCGAAAAAGGCCGCGTCGAAAAGCTCGACGTCGCCCAGGATCCCCTTGGCCCGCACGTAGTTGGGGTTCTCGACCATCGCCGGATCAATCCCTGCCGCCAACAGCTCCTGCGGGGTGAAGAAGGTGATCCCCTCGCGCCCGGCGGCGACGTTGCGCCACAGCTCGTCGACGCTCTTCGCCCCGGGGAAGCGGCCCGCCATGCCGACGATGGCGATGTCCGGGCTGCCGGTGTCCCGTCCGCGGCGGGCGCGGCGGGAAGCGGGCGCTGCCGCCGCGCCTTCTTGCGGTGCCGCATTCCCCGAAAGGTGGCGGGCGAGAGAAGAAACCGTCGGGTATTGGAAGAGCTCGATCAGCGAAATGTCCCGGCCCAGCGCTTCCTTGAGCCGCGCGTGCACTCTCGCCATGCGCAGCGAGTGGCCCCCGAGATCGAAGAAGTTGTCGTCGACGCCCACGGCCTCGACCTTGAGCTCCTCCTGCCAGGCGGCGGTAATCGTCCGTTCGAGCTCGCTGCGCGGCGCGCTGTAGGCGCTCGCGAGGGCCGGCCGCGCGCGGTCCGGGGCCGGGAGCTGCCCCAGGTCGACCTTGCCGTTCAGCGTCAGCGGCAGCGCCGGCAGGGTCACCAAGGCCGCCGGAATCATGTAATCCGGCAGCCGCTCGCGCAGATAGGCGAGCAGCTCGCCCACGGTGGGGGGATTCGGCGCCGTCCCTTTCTCCTCCGGGACCAGATAAGCCACGAGTTGGGGCTCGCCGTCCTCGGTGCGCACGGTGACGCAGCTCTCCTTGACCCGCGGATGGAGCGCCAGGACGGACTCGATCTCGGCCAGCTCGATGCGGAAGCCGCGCAGCTTGACCTGCTGGTCTATGCGGCCGAGGTAGATCAGCTCGCCGTCCGAGCGCAGGAGGCCGAGATCGCCGGTGCGGTACATCCGCGCGCCGGTATCCCAGGGGTCGGGCAGGAAGCGCTCGGCGGTGGCACCGGGCTCGCCCAGATAGGCGCGGGCGATGCCGTCGCCCGCGACGTAGATCTCGCCCGGGCAGCCGACCGGCAGCGGCTGGAAATGACGGTCGAGCAGATAGACCCGGTGGTTCATCAGCGGCCGTCCGATGGGCGGAATGGCGCCCGGGGTCAGGTCGGCCGCGGCGAGGGTGTGGCAGGTCGAGCAGACGCTCGTCTCGGTCAGGCCGTAACCGTTGACGATCCGCGCGCTGCCGAGGAGCTTGTCGACGTCGCCGGCCGAGAGCGCCTCGCCGCCGACGAGGATCAGCCGCAGCCGCGGCAGGCGGTCGCGCAAGGCGTTCAGGCTCGCCATCATCGAGGGCACCGTCGAGACCATCGAGACGCTGTGGCGGCCGATGAGGTCGACCAGGGCGTCGACGTCGAGCAGCTCGGCGCGACTGGGCAGCACCAGCGTGCCGCCGGCGCAGAGCAGGGGGAAGATCTCGCCCACGAAGCTGGCGAAGCCCAGCGCGGTCAAGGGCAGGATGCGGTCCGCGGGCTCGGGCGTGTAGCTGGCGAGGAACGAGGCCACGAGGTTGACGAGGTTGCGATGGGTCAGCAGGACGCCCTTGGGCACGCCGGTCGAGCCCGAGGTGTAGATGACACAGGCGAGGTTCGTCGCCACCGCCGTCTGCACGAGGGGCGAGTCGGACTCGCGGGAGATCTCGGGCCAATCGGTGTCCAGACTGAGCACGGTCATCCCCGAGCCGGCGTCGAGCAGAGGCCGCAGCCGCTCCTCGGTGACGACGATTCCGGCTCCGGCGCTGTCGAGGAGGGACGCCACCCGCCCGCGCGGCGTCTCGGGGTCGATGGGCAGGTAGGCGCCGCCGGCCTTGAGGACTCCGATGAGCCCTACCATCAAAGCCGGCGACCGTTCGAGGCAGACCGCGACCCGGGCCTCGGGACCGGCCCCCAGGGCGCGGAGCCGGCGCGCCAGCCGATTGCTCCGCGAGTCGAGCTCGCCGTAGCTCAGCTGCTCGTCGCCGAACAGCACAGCGGTGGCGCCGGGAGTCTTCGCCGCCTGCTCGGCGAGCAGCTCCGAAAGGGTGGCCTCGTGCCGGAGCTCGATGCCGGTGTCGTTCCACACCACCGTCAGCTGTCGCTCTTCTTCAGGCGTCATCAGCGGCAGCGCCGAGACCGGAGCCGCCGGATGATCGGCGATGCCGGCGAGCAGGCGCTCGAAATGGCGCGCCCAGCGGGCGACGGTTGCGGCGTCGAAAAGCTGGATGTTGTAGTCGAAGGAGGCGATGAAGGCCTCCCCCACCTCGCCCATGGTGAGAGTGAGATCGAACTGGGCGATGCGCTGCTCCAGCGGCACGATATCGAGGCGCAGACCGCCGACGTTGGCGTAGGCTCCCGGCTCGCCCAGGGCGCAGGCGGTGAGCTCCTGGCCGTCCGCGAGCTGCGCCTTCTGAAGGACGAACATGACCTGGAAGAGGGGCGAGCGGCCGGGGTCGCGCTGCGGCTGCAGGCGCTCGACCAGGAGCGGAAAGGGAAAGTCCTGATGCTCGAAGGCGCCCAGCGCGTCGGCGCGGGTGCGGCCGAGAAGGGTGGCGAAGTCCGGCTCGCCGCCATCGCCGGCGCCCGCATCGGCCCGCAGAACCAGGGGGTTTACGCAATAGCCCAGGGTGCGCGCGAAGCCGGCGCGCGTGCGGGCCGCGGTGACCGTCCCGACCAGGAGATCGTCCTGCCGCGTATAACGGTGCAGGAGAGTCTCAAAAGCCGCCAGCAGGGTGACGAAGGGGGTCGCCTCACGCTCTCGCCCCATCGCCTTCAGGCGCGCCGAGAGATGGGGCGAAAGGTGCAGCTGGACCGCCGCGCCCTCATAGGTCTGCACCCTCGGCCGCGGCCGGTCGGTGTGCAGGTCGAGCACCGGCAGCTCGCCCCCGAGCCGCTCACGCCAGTATCCCCAGAGCTGCTCTCCCCGTTCGCCGGCGAGCATTTCCTCCTGCCACCGCACGTAGTCGGTGTAAGCGAGGCCCGGCGGAGGCATCGCCGTCCGGTCTCCCGCCTTGAGGGCCGGGTACAGGAGAGCCAGATCGTCGAGCAATAGACCGAGCGACCAGAAGTCGGTGATGATGTGGTGCATCGACAGCAGCAGGACGTGCTCCAGGGCCGAGCGGCTGAGGAGGACCACCCGCATCAGCGGGCCCTGCTCGAGGTCGAAGGGACGCCGCCCTTCGGCCGCCAGGTAGTCGGCCAGCCGGTGATCGCTCCAACCTTGGGCATCCGTTGCCGTGAGCGCGGGGGTGAACGCCGGTTCTCCAGGCGGGTGGACGCGCTGGACCGGCTCGCCGCGGGAGGTTGGGAACGTGGTGCGGAGGACAGGATGGCGGGCCACCAGCTCGGCGATGGACCCCTGCAGCGCCTTGACGTCGAGCTCGCCGCGAGCTCGCACGGCGCTCGTCACGTTGTAGGCGGCTCCTGCTGAGTCCAGGGCGTGGAGGAACCAGAGCGACTGCTGGCCCCGCGACAGCGGGTGATCGCCCACCGGATCGACCTCGCCGGTGCCGGGAAGCTGCGCCGCCACCGGAGCCGACGCGCTCTCCAGGATCGCGCCGGCCAGCTCGGCGAGGCTGCCGCCGGCGAAGAACCTCTCCATTGACAGCACCACGCCGAGCCGCGACTCGACGACGTGCATCAGCTCCATGGCGGCGAGGGAGTCCAGCGGGTAGTGATCGAGCGGCCGGTCGAGGTCGATCTCCTCGGCGGTCATACCCGCCCGGGCTGCGACCTCGGCCGCCAGCCAACGGCGGACTCCCTCGGGCCGGTCGAGGTCCTCGGGGATGGCGGGCGCCGCCTCCGCACCCGGCTGGGCCTGCCAGGCGCCGAGCGCGTCGAGCGTCCCATCGAGATAGCGGGCGCGGCAGGCGGCGCGCTGGATCTTGCCGCTCGTCGTCTTGGGGATCGTCGCCGGCCGCAGCAGGACGACGGCGTGGACCATCACCTCGTGCTCGTCGGCCACCGCCCGGCGGATGGCGGCCACGAGCTCCGCGGGGTCGTCCTCCCGGTGCTCCCGCCGCACTTCCTGCACCACCACCAGCCGCTCCTCTCCCTCGACCTCGACGGCGAAGGCGGCGCCGCAGCCGGGGCGCAACGCCGCGTGGCTCCGCTCGACGGTCAGCTCGACGTCCTGGGGGTAGTGGTTGCGGCCGCGCAGGATGATGAGGTCCTTGCTCCGGCCGGTGACGAACAGCTCGCCGGGTTTTCCCCCCAAATTGCCCAAGAACCCAAGGTCGCCGGTGCGGAGCCAGGGCCCGTCGCCGCCGGCCGTGCGCGCTCCGAAGCTCGCCGCCGTCGCCTCGGGCAGACCCCAATAGCCGGCCGCCACGGCCGGGCCGGCGATCCAGATCTCCCCCACCTCGCCCGGCCCGCGGGGTACGCCCGACTCGGGGTCGACGACGAGGAGCCGAGCCCCCTCGGGGGCCGTGCCACAGCCGGTCAGGATGCGGGCATCGGCGGCGTCCGGCTCGACAGGCACGGCGCGGTGCCGCTCGAGCTCGCCGGCCGCGAAGACTCCGGCAGTCGCTCCCGCGCCGCGCCGGGCAGTCGCGGCGAGCAGCGTCCCCTCGGCCAATCCGTAGCAAGGGAGAAAGGCCTCTTTGCGGAAGCCGCAGGGAGCGAAAGCCGCGGCAAACCGGTCGAGGGTCGCGGCACGCACGGGCTCCGCGCCGTTGAAGGCCAGGGTCCAGCTCGACAGATCGAGCTTCTCCCGCTCTTCTTCGCTGATCTTTTCAACGCAGAGGTCGTAGGCGAAGTTGGGACCGCCGCTCGTCGTGCCGCGGTAGCGCGAGATCGCCTGCAGCCAGCGCAACGGCCGCTGGAGAAAGGAAATCGGAGAAAGGAGGACGGCTGGATTGCCGGCGTAAAGCGGCGTTAGGATGCCGCCGATCAAGCCCATGTCATGGTAGGGAGGAAGCCAGATGACCGTTCGCTCCGCCGGGGTCTGGGCGAAAGCGATTCGGATTTGTGCCAGGTTGGCGAGCAGATTGGCGTGGCGGAGCATCACCCCCTTGGGGGCCGCGGTCGAGCCGGAGGTGTATTGGAGGAAGGCCAGCGCCTCCTCCCCCACCCCAGGGTCGCGCCACTCCTCCGCTCCGACCTCCAACTCGGCCCCTTCGGCCGCCTGCCAGAGCACGCCCGGGCGGCGCGGCAGCTGACGGTCGAGCCCTGCAAGGACCGCCGCGGTGGACAACACAGCCTTCGCCCCGGCGCTCTCCTGAATGGATTGGAGCCGGGCCGAAGGACGGCGCGACCGCGGCGGGTAGGCGGGGACCGCTACCGCGCCGGCATAAAGGCAACCAAAGAAGGCGGCGATGTAGTCGAGCCCCGGAGGGTAGAGCAGCAGCACCCGTGCTCCACCGCCGACTCCTGCCCGCTCCAAGGTCGTGGCAAGGCCGCGAGCCCGCCGGTCCAGCTCGGCGTAGGTGACGTTGGCCTCGGCTGTTTCGCCGTCGAGCAGAAACGTGTAGGAGAGGTCATCTCCCTGGCGCTCAGCCCGGCTGCGCAGCACCTCGACCAGCGTCGCCCCCTGGGCGACCGTTGGATTCGACTCTCGGCTCATGATGGGCTCCCGGTCAGGGACAACCCACCTAGCGACCATGGCATTTGATTTGTCCCTTCTCTCACTTCTCGGCTCTGAATACGTGAGGAACGCGCGGGCTGGATGACGCTCAAGCTCAACTACCGCATCTGCATCTTTAGCAGACGCACTTAGTGTAGTGCTCCCAACTTGTTGGAAGGGGACAACACTCAGCGAGTCTTAATATACTTGTATGACATTTTCCGTCCGGACTCTTAACAAATTCAAGAGCCGGAAGCCTGGGCTTCGTGCGGAGCGTCAGGGAGTTTTGCGGGTGTGCAGAGGCGGGGGCGACGAGGTAAAGAATGGTGGGCCGCGTGGGGCTCGAACCCACGACCCGCGGATTAAAAGTCCGCTGCTCTACCAACTGAGCTAACGGCCCACAAGGCGGGGAGTATAGCCCAACCGCTACTGGCTTTCCGTGCTCAGCGCTGCTCGAGCACCCGGCCCAATCGGCCGGAGGTGAGGCGTTCGAGATCGGGATGATCGCGCACGATCGTCTCCTCGCGGCGTGGGCCGGTGGAGACCAGGGTTACGGGCGCTTCGATCTCCTGCTCGATGAAATCGATGTAGTCGCGGGCCTCCTGCGGCAGGTCCTGCCACTCCAGAATGCCCACGGTCGGGCGCTTCCAACCCTTGAAGGTGCGCAGCACCGGCTCGGCGGTTTCCAGGCTGCGGCGGTCCGGCGGGAAATCGCGCAGCGTCTCATCGTGGAGCTTGTAGGACACGCAGACGGGGATCTCGTCGAAGTCGTCGAGCACGTCGAGCTTGGTCAGCGCCACCGTGCTGACGCCGTTCAGCAGCTGGCTGTAGCGGGCGGCCACCGTGTCGAGCCAGCCGCAGCGTCGCGGACGGCCGGTGACGGTGCCAAACTCGTTGCCCCGGTGACGCAGGAACTCGCCCGTTGCATCCGTCAGCTCGCTGGGGAAGGGGCCCCCGCCGACCCGCGTGGTGTAGGCCTTGAGGACGCCAAGGGCGCCGTCGATCCGGGTCGGCGGCACGCCGGTGCCCGTGCAGGCGCCGCCGGTGGTGGAGCTCGAGGAGGTGACGAACGGATAGGTGCCGTGGTCGAGGTCGAGCAACGCTCCCTGAGCCCCCTCGAACAGGAGGCATTTCCCCTCTTGGATCCAGCCGTTCAGGAGCTGCTCGGTGTCGCGCAGGCTGGGCTTCAGCCGCTCGCCCCACAGCCGGCATTGGTCGGCGTAGGCGGACGGCTCCGGCAGGGACTCGCCGCCCAGGCTCGTCAGCTCCACCTGAATGCGCGAGAGCAGGACCCGCAGGCGCTCTTCGAGGTCCGGAGCGAAGAGGTCCACCATCCGCAGGCCGAAGCGCGAGGCCTTGCTCTCGTAGGCCGGGCCGATCCCCCGCGAAGTGGTGCCGATGCGCCCCGCGCCGCGCGACTCCTCCCGCGCCTTGTCGAGCTGGGCATGGCATGGGAGCAGCACGTGCGCGCGGTTGGAGATGAACAGCCGGCCGTCGAAGCGAACGCCGGCCTCGTACAGGCGCCCCAGCTCGGAGAGCAGGGCGTCCGGCGCCACCACCATGCCGTTGCCGAGCACGCACACCATCTCCGCATGCAGGATGCCCGACGGGATGAGCTGCAACGAGAAGTGCCGGTCACGAAACTTCACCGTGTGGCCGGCGTTGTGGCCGCCCTGATAGCGCACCACGCCGTCGAAGGCGGGACAGAGGAGATCGACGATCTTCCCCTTCCCCTCGTCCCCCCACTGCATCCCCACGATGACGACGTTGGCCATACATCCCGCCTTGTCCAGAGAAATAGAGTCCCGGCCCTGCGGAAACGCAGAGCGCAGGGGACACTAACAGACGAGAATGTCAGCGGCAAGACGAGAGCGACTGGAAGAACCGATGTGTTACCTCCGCTTTCTCTGCCGCGGCCGCGCCGCCTTCAGTGCCGCGGCGATCTCCTTCTGCAGCGTCATGGCCGGCTCGAAGTCCGGCGCCGCCGCCAGGGCCTGCTCCACCTGCTCACGAGCCTCCCCGAGCTGCCCCAGGTGAAAGAGGCAGACGCCGATGTTGAGCACCGTCGCCGGGTTTGGCCCGTAGACGGCCACCGACTCATGGAAGAAGGGGAGGGCCTCTTCGTGGCAGTCGATTTCACAGAGCAGGACGCCGAGATGAAAGGCGAGGTCACTCGCCTCCGGAAGCGGGAAGTAGTGATTCCAGACCTCGTGGACCGCCCGGTAGATCTCGAGTCGAAAGACTTCCCCCGCCGTGGCCGCGCGCTTCATCAGGGCGGGCCAGCAGGCGAGTAGAACGTTCGCGTCCCAGCCGGAGAAGCGCACCCAGGCCAGGATTTTCTCCAGGGAGAGGTCCTCCCACGCCAGCCCGAAGCTCACCTTGAGCTCGAAAAAGTCGTCCGGCCCCTTTCTCTCGATCGCCTCGTCAAAGGCAAGCCGGGTCTCCACCGTGCCGCCCGGAGGCGTGCCCAGGAGGCCCGCAATGATGTTGAGGCCTGAGTTCAGATGAGAGGAGCACAGGAATTCACCACTCTGGCGCACCAGCCACCGGCCCACGGCGTGGTAGTTGGCCATCATCGAGAAGCTGCCGTGGATGGAGAGCGCCGGCTCCTCGCGGCGGTCGAGAAGCCCTGCATGACAATACCCCTTATCTCCGGAGAGCAGCAGGAGACGGCCGTCCGCCAGCCGGCCAAGGTGGCGCAGACAGCGGATCGCCGCCGAGGGGAAGAGGAGCGCCGTATCGGTCAGGCCCTCCGCGTACTCCATCAGGATGGCGTCGAGCTCCGGATCGCCGTAAGGCTCCGCCGGCGCCTGGCGCTTCTCCCAGGTGAGCTCGACCCGCTGGAGGATCGTCGGATCGTCGAGGTCGGTCTCCTCGTCCGGCACGGTCAGGGTGGCCAGGAGCTCCTGTAGCTGGCCGCCGCGCACCGCGAATGCGTCCTGCGGGATGCCGTCGAAAACGTAGTTGGCGAGCACGACCAGCGGATTGCGCAACGTCTGAGGGGAAAGCACCTCCCCGGACTGTTCGAGCCGGATCTCGCCGTCCCCCGACGCGTCGTAGCGGGCGAAGTCGAGGACTCCCTGCTCGATCCAGGGCTGGAAGGTGGAGTGCCGGCGCAGGGGCTCGAGAGTGCTCTCCGTGAAGTCGGTCATCACGTAGCGGAGCGGGATCTGGCTCAACGAGGAGCGGCCGAGGAGATCGAGAAGCCGGTCGAAGAACAGGAAGCCGAAGCGCCCCGAGCCGCAGCCGAGCTCCAGCAAGGTGACCGGATACCGGAGATCGAGCGGCGGGAACGAGGCTCGCTCGCGAGAGCCAGCCCCGGCGCAATCGCGCAGCCACCCGAGGACCACTTTGGCATAGGCGTCGGCGATCCAAACGTTGCCGGTGATGTAGTGGGGGACGATCCCCTCTGTCCAGGCCTGAGCGCCAAGCGTGTCGAAGAACTTCCCCTGGAGACGCCAGAGGAGGGACTCGGAGAGGCGCTTGCCCTGTTCGAGAACGTGGTGAGTGGATTGGGGCCGGCTGCCCGCAACTGCGTGCATCGGGATCTAATTTCCTCGCATCAAGGATGGGCGGCGCCGAATCTACCGCGCCTTCAGTTGCAGCTGACCTGAGAATTTTCCCTTTTTCCCGACCTTTGCCGCCGCTTCGACCTCTTCCTGCTTCCATTTCAAATCTTCTGCCGATAGATGTTTGCCTTCCAAAATCGAATCGTCGGTCAAGGATCTGAAGTTGCTGTAGGCTCCGCCTCTCCCGGCGCCTGCCTTTTTGCCTTGAACCGTGACCTCTTTGGGTACCTTGATGACGACATGAAACCAATCCCCAAGCACATTGAATAGTCGGTGCCGAATTTGAAAGCCGGAGCTCGGAACCACTTCGGCGGTCGCGACGGCGGCGCCCTTCTTTTTGTAGACGAAATTCTGGTCCACGGTATAGTCGAAATGCTTTTCCTCATCAGCCTTTTTCAGCACTCCCATATTGATTGCTGCCTTGCTGATGACATGCATATCCGAACGCACCTCGTCCGGTTCGCTGGCGGAGAACTCGTGCTCAGAGGTCTTGCCTTCCTTGATGTCAAATGCGTCATCGCACTTGACGGCAGCGATTCGTTCGGCCACTTCGTAGTCCTTGGTATTATCGCCATCGTCCACCACCATATTGGCTACCTGCATGCCGAGTCCATCGACTCCAGGACCCGCAGTTCGAACATACTTGGTCTCGACGGCGATAGGTTTACATTGGGTGACCGTCGCTGTCCGAGCCATTATCCTCCCTCTCGTAGGTAAGACCTGGCCTTTCACCGCGCACGCCGCCCGGACGTGAGCCGCTGTTTGCCTGGAGCCCGGCAAGGGATCGGGAAGCTTTTTCTGGATTGGACTGACAGCGTTCCGGACGTGCGGCGCCTGGGGACGACTCGGTGCCGGTACCGGCGGCAGCTTCGCCTGCACCGGTGCCAAGGCGCGACGGACATGCTCCGCCCGCGGCTGGACCACGAGGCGCCCTGGTGCGGGAGCTCGTACCGCCTGGCGGGGTGCCGGCATCCGATCTGGGAGCTTCGCTTGGGCAGCCCGCGCGACGGCGGCCTGGACGTGGGGCGCCTGGGGACGGCTCGGCGCCGTCACTGGTGACAGCTTCGCCTTGGCAGCCTGCGCGACGGCAGCCCGGACGTGCGGCGCGGGAGTCCGTGGAGGTTGGACGGGAGGAAATGGCGGCTTATGAGGCATATTGGGCCTCCTTCATCCGCGGGCGGCCGGCAGGGCTCGCCTCGCGACCGGCCCGAGACTCCGGTCATGCGATCCTCCCACACCCGGCTGCGTAGCGGAAGTCACCACCTCCCCCGACGGGGCACCGTCGGCCTCAGTCACCCCTCGCCCTTGCCGCCGAAGATCGACTTCAGGAGACCCTTCTTCTTCATCTTGAGAGGGCGTTCGGCGCTGCCCAACTGACCGGTGTGGCCGGACGAGTCGGCCGCCGTAACGTAGAGCTCGATCGTTTTGTTCTGGTGCAGGTCCGGCGGCACGTCGAGGGCGTAGTCCGCGCCGGAGAGGTGGCGCACGGCGATCTTCGTGTACTGTCCGCCTTCGGCCCGCACCCAGGCTTCCGCGGATTTGACGGCAAAGTCGTCGGTGATGCGGAGCAGGATTGACGCGGTCTTTCCCTTTTCGTACTCGGCCTCGGGGTTCCGTTGTACCAAGACGGGGGCTTGCCGATCGAGCTGCGCAAATTGGGCTTTGAGGCGCTGCCGCAGGTCCTGGATGCGGTCGGCGTAGTGCGGGCTCGGCTTGACGTCCGCCAGGAGCTGCAAGCCTTCCTGGGGTTTGTTCGCTTTTTCGGAGCGGCCGGCGGCGTCGAGGAGCGATTCCATGTCCTGATCGCTCTTCTTCTCGGCGGCGATGCGCTCGGTGCGCGCCGCGAGACCTTCGCGCTCGGGCCAGGCTTGGCGCAGCCCTTCCAGCCGGCCGGCCGCCGCGTCGTATTGGCCGGCGTCGATGTCGGCGTCCACCTCGGCCTCGAGGGCCTTCGCTGTCTGTTCCCGCAGCTCGCCGGCGCGCGCCGCATTCGGCAGCTCCCCGAGCAGGACCGCGGCCTGCCGGATCACTTCCAATCGATCGCTCGCCTTCTCCGCTTTCGAGAGCCTGGCTTCAGTTTCCAGGGCCCGCCTGGCGCGCTCCAGATCCTTGCGGAGGGTGCCCGGCAAGCCGGCCTCGTCCTTCGGCTTGACGGAGCTCGACACGGAGCGCAGGAGGCGAAGATCTCCGCTCTCCAAAGCGCGGGAGAGGTTGGCTTTGAGCCCGGCCACGTCGAGAGCGGGAACAGCCGGCTCAGCCGGCGGCGACTCTACGGGAACCGGCGTCGACGCCGGCTGTTGGACAGCCGACGTCACCGACAATGCTGGAGCTGCCGGAGAGGGCGCTGGTAGCGGGAGGCTTGCCGGCGGCTGCGAAGTCAGATGCCGCCACCAGAGGAAGCCGGCTGCAAGAATCAATACGCCAGCCAGGGCTCCCACTCCCAGCAGGAACCAGATTCTGCTTTTTGTCCGCGGCCCAGGGGGTTGAGGCCGGGGCAACGCGGCAGGGACCGGCGGCAAGGGTGGCAGTGGCGGCAACACCGGGGACGGCGATCCAGGCAATGCAGCCGGTGCCGGCACGGGATCGGGTTCGCAGGAGGGATCGAGCCGCACCGCCCGGCCGGAATCGGCGCCGGCGAGCGGGACGGCGAGCGTCTGCTCGCCCACCGGGAGGATCCAGCGGGTCTCATTCAACGAATCTTCTTCCGCCGGCTGCGGAAGCTTCGACAGGATGACCGTTTCTCGCGGCGTGGAACGCGCCAGACGCGAGGCGTTTCGAGCCTCGACCCAGGATTTCAGCGAGCCCTCGGGATCGCCATGCGGCGCCGCGGTGATCAGCAAACGGAAAGCGCTGAGATCCTCCAACTCGGCGGCGGCGCTTTCCTCGAAGCTCGGACCGGCCAGATATTCGGTGACCAGAAAGGCGGTGCCGGCGGTGGTGAAACCAAAGTCGAGGACCCTGGGCAGGCCCGAGTTGTGCTGCGACTGCAGAGCGCCGCAGGCGGCGAGGAAACGGTCGTGCAGCTCGGCAGCCTCGGCGCCTTCGCTGTTGATGAGCTTGACCGCGACCGTTCCACCGGTCTGCGCGTCCGTGGCACGGAAGACGCTGCCGCCGTCGCCCGCCGCCAGCAGCTTTTCCAGCCGGTAGCGCTCGGTGATTCGCCGCAGGCCGCTCATTCCAGGTCGTTCCGCCGCCCCGAGCTGGCTCGACGCTGCAGGCCCTCGAGGCGGGAACGGAGCTTGGGCAGGGGGTCCGCATCGCCATGAACGGCGGTGATCGATTCGAGCAAGTTGGCCGCTGTCGCCAACTCGCCGCGGTCGAGATGAACCTCCAGCGCGGCAACGGCCAGGGCCAGCTCGGCGGCCCGGTGCCGCTCTATTCTCTGGCGGCGCTGCACGGCCGCCACTTCTTTCTTGAGGGCCAGAAGCCCGGGGTCGTTCGGTGCCAGCTCGGCCGCCGCGGCGAGCTCGGCGTGGGCGGCGTCGAACTGCAGGTCGCCGGCGAGTTGCCGGGCCTTGTCGAGACGCACCGCCAATGAGGAGGCCGCTATCTTGGCCGCACGCCGCATCTGCTCCAGGCGCTCATACTGCTCGCGCAGGGGCTCGGCGGCCCGAAAGCGGACGACCGCCTGATCCAGCAGCGCGCCGGCCTCGTCCAGCTTCCCCTGGTCGAGGGAGTCGCGGATCTTTGCGGTCGCTTCCTTGAGACCCTGTGCGCGGCGCTCCGCCCGGCGCAGGTCGCCCAGACGCTCGCGCAGGGCCTCCACGGCTTCCTCGCCGTGAGCTGACGCGGCCTTGGCGAGCAGAGTCTCCGCTCCATCGAGGTCTCCCGCGACGAGGCTCGCTTCGATTTTCTTGATTTCGCGCACCCGCCGCAGCTCGCGCCGCTTGGCTTCGATCCCCTGCCGGAAGGCGGCCTCGATCTCGGCTTGCAACGCAATGGCCTCCCGGCTCTCCGGATCGAGATGCTGGCCCTTCGAGACTTCGGCGAGCGCCTCTCGGAAGTCCTGCGCTGCCGCCAGCCGCCTGGCGCTCTCGAGATGCCCGGCCACCTGGTCTGCGACAGCGCGGCGCCGCTGCTCGGCGATCTGCTCATACAAAGGCGGAAAGGCATCCTGCTCGCCCAGGCTCGCCTCCGCGCCATAGAGCAAGGTCTCGGCCCCTCGGTAGTCGCCTCGGGCCAGAGCCGCTTCGATGCCGGCCAAGGCCGCCGTCAGCTCGCGATTCGTTTCTTCTTCGACCCGGCGCGCCCTCGTCATCTGGATGGTGTCATCGTCCTCCAACGGACCCGGCAGGGGCAGGAGAGGCACCGGACGTGGCGTCGAAACCAGATCGAAGCTCGCGTTCAGCCTGCCCTGCGTGCTGCCGTGTTCGAGCTGGGAGACGGAAGCGGCGGGGATGAACGGCCGGCTCAAAAGACGCTTCAGGTCCGCCGAGGCCAGACCGCTAGCGGTCCGAAACTCGCCAAGGACGAGCGACAGCTCCTGAGCGCTCGCGAACCGCTCTTCGGGCAGCTTGGCGAGCAGCTTCAGCACCGCCGCGCGCAGGCCGGCCGGCACCCGGCCCGCCGGATCGGAATCGGCGAAGTCAACCGGCGGCCGGAACAGGTGGCCGGCCACCAATGAGGAGGGATCCTGTCCCTGAATGGGGAACTTGCCGGTCAGCAGCACGTAGAGGACGACGCCGAAGGCGTAGAGATCGGTCCGGGCGTCGACCACCCCGTCGGCCTTGAACTGCTCCGGTGCGGCGTAGCGAAGCTTGCCGAGGAAGGTACCGGTCTGGGTGAGGTGGCTGCCGCCCACGTTGTCCAGGGTCTTGGCAAGACCGAGATCGATGAGCTTGACCAGGGGCTGGCCGTCCCCGTCGTCGGTCAGCATGAGGTTGTCGGGAGAAATATCCCGATGAATGAACCCCCGGGTGTGGAGATAACCGAGCGCCTTGAGCGACTGCTGGGCAATCTCCACGGAAAGATCCACGGGCGGCGGTCCGTGCAGCGCGACGACGTCCTCGAGGTTCGTACCGTCGATGAACTCCATCACGATGAACGCCGTGCCGTCGTCGTCGAGCGTGAAGTCGTAGAGCTGGGCGATGTTGGCGTGCCGCAGCTTGATGGCCATGCGCGCCTCGCGCAGGAAGCGCGCCTTCAGCTCCTCGTCCTCCACCAACTGCTGGCGCATCAGCTTGATGACGCGGATCTCGTCCAGGAGGCGGTGGCGGACCTTGTAGATGGCCCCCATCCCCCCTTCCCGGATCTTCTCCAGGATCTCGTACTTGCCCTCGATGCGCTTCAAGGGGATGGCGGACGCCGCCAAGCAAACCTCCGATTTATCTAGCGTTTGAAGAATTAGTCTATGTTTGGGGGCGGGAGATGTCAACGAATAACAAAGCCTCTCGCCAAGGCCTCCTCCGCCTCCACGAGGGCGCAAGATGTCCTTCTTCCTCATAGGCGCCGCCGCTCCCGCGAACGTTTCGCCGAGGCGAGAAGGTGCTAGCATTTGACTCGACCTATCTGTCTGAGGACGAGCTTTGCAGACCTTTCTCGATATCGCGATCATCCTGTTGCCGCTCGCCTATCTCCTGGTGGCGGTCGACTACGGCTTCCTCTTCTTCTCGTCGCATCCCGTCGCCGAGCGCACGGCGACGCCCGCGCTACGCAGTGCCGTGCTGTTCCACCTCGCCTGTCTCGTCGCCCTCACCGTCCACCGCCACCAGTTCCCCGCCGCCACGGTGTCGCAGGCCCTTTCGATGGTGGCCTTTTTCGTGGCCGTGGTCTACGTCTTCGTCGAATGGCACGGGCGGGCGCGCTCCACCGGCTTCTGGCTGGTGTCGCTGGTCTTCTTCTTCCAGCTCCTGTCCTCGGTGCTCACGCGGCCGAATCCGCCGGACCGCGCCATTTTTCACGATCCGTTCTTCTCGATCCACGTGCTGCTCGCCCTTCTCGGCTATACGGCTTTCGTGGTTGCCGCCGGCTACGGCTTCCTCTACCTTCAGCTCTACCGCGATCTCAAGGGCGGCCGTTTCGCCACGTTCTACGGCAAGCTGCCGCCGCTCGAAACACTGGAACGGATGATGATGGGGGCGCTGCTGGTGGGCTTCGCGGCGCTCACCGGAGCGGTGGCGTCCGGCGCCTTCTGGGCCAACCGGCTCTATCACGACCAGTGGCTGCACGATCCGAAGATCCTCTTCACCCTGGTGGTCTGGGTGCTCTATGCCGCGGCCTTGCTGCTGCGCCGGCTGCGCCGCTGGCAGGGCCGGCAGACGGCCCTCGCAAGCCTCGCCGGCTTCGGCGCCATCCTGTTCTCGCTGATGGCCGTCAACTTCTTCTTCACCGACTTCCACGGATTCCGATAGGCCGTGAGCGCTCCCCTGCTCGGCCCGGTCGCCAACACCCGGCAGGAACCTCCCCTGCTGCTGGTTGGCACCGACTACCGCTGCTCGCCCATCGAGCTGCGGGAAAAGGTTTCCTACAGCAAGGAGGAGACGGAGGAGATACTGGTTCATCTGCTCGCCCGCACCGAGGTCGCCGAGGCCTTCCTCCTCTCCACCTGCAACCGTACGGAGGTCTATCTCCAGCCGCGCGACGAGGAGGGGGCCTACAAGGCCATTCTCGACATGGTGTTCCTGCACCGCGTGCCGGAGCTGGAACGGCCGGGGCGCCTCTACGTCAAGCGCAACGGCGAAGCGGCCCGCCACCTCCTGGCGGTGGCGAGCGGCCTCGAGTCCATGGTGCTCGGCGAGCCCGAGATCCTGGGCCAGGTGAAGCAGGCGTCAGCCGTCGCCGAAGCAGTGGGAGCCGAGGGGCCCGTGATGCGGCGCCTGCTGCGCTGTGCCTCGTCGGCCGGCAAGCGGGCGCGGCAGGAGACGGCCATCACGTCCGGCGCCGTCTCCCTCGGTTACGCGGTGGTCGAGCTGGCGCGCAACATCTTCCGCGGCCTCGAGGAGTGCCAGGTGCTGCTCATCGGCGCCGGCGAAATCGCCCGCTCGGTGGCGCGGCCGGTGATGGAGCGCGGCGCCCGCGAGTTGAAGGTGGCGAACCGCAGCCTGGAACGGGCGCAACAGCTCAAGGCGGAGATTCCCCAGGCCGAGATTCTCTCTTTCGAGGGACGCCTGGCGGCGCTGCTGACGGCGGACCTGGTGATCGCCACGACCGGCGCCGACGAGCCGGTGCTCACCCGCGCCCATATCAAGGCGGCCATGAAGCAGCGCCCATCGCGCCCGCTGCTGGTGGTCGACCTCGGCGTGCCGCGCAACGTCGAGCCCAAGGCCGGCAACCTGGAAAACGTCTTCCTGCACGCCATCGACTCCCTGGACACCTTGATCCAGCGCAATCTCAAGCGGCGCAAGGAAGAGGTGCCCAAGGTCGAGGAGATCATCGAGCAGGAGCTTCTGCACTTCCGTTCGTGGGTCCGCGCCCTCGAGGCGGAGCCTCTCATCGCCCGACTGCAGAAGCAGGCGGAGAAGATCCGCCGCAACGAGATGGAATCCGCCCTGGCGCGCTTTCCCCAGGAAACCCACGAGGAGTTGGAGCGGCTCACCCGCTCGCTCGTGCGCAAGATCCTCCACCATCCCAGCACCCGGCTGCGGGACCGCGACGGCAGCACCGGCGGTATGAGTGACCTTTCCCGGCTCGACATGGTGCGCGAGCTATTCCACCTGGATGACGACGAAACTACCGAGCAGTAGAACATGGTAAGCTCCAGCCATGATTAGAAAGACTTGGCGCCTCGTCCTCCTCCTCGCGGCCTTCGTGCTGGTCAGCGCGGCCTTCCAGCGCTCCGCCTCGGCCTTCGCCGAGCCCTGCCCACCGGGCTACACGGGCCCTGCATCGGTCCAGGTCGGCTGCTGCTTCTCCCTGAATCCACCGCACACGACGACGCTTCAGTACTACTCCTATTTTTGCAATAACGGCTTCCCCACCAACTCGACGCGGATCTGCTCGAACACTCCCTGTAACAACTAGGTGTGGGGAGTGACGGCCTGCGCCTCCGCCTGGGGACCCGCCGCAGCCCGCTGGCCCTGGCGCAGTCCGGCATGATGGCCCGCGCCCTGGAGGCCGCCAATCCCGGCCTCGCCGTGGAGCTCGTGCCGATGATCACCACCGGCGACGTGGTGACCGGCGACCTCGCGCTGGTAGGCGGCAAGGGTCTGTTCACCCAGGAGCTGGAGAGCGGCCTCCTCGATGGCTCGCTCGACCTCGCCGTCCACAGTCTCAAAGACCTGCCGGTGAGCCTGCCCGCCGGCCTCGTGGTGGCCGCCTATCCGGAGCGGGCCGACCCGCGCGACGTTCTGGTGAGCGAGATCGCGGAGGACCTCGACGGCCTGCCTGAGGGCGCCGTGGTGCTGACCGGCGCCCTGCGCCGCCGGGCCCAGATTCTCCTGCGCCGTCCGGACCTCCGCGTCGAGCCTCTGCGCGGCAACGTCGACACCCGCATTCGCAAGTGGCGCGAGCAGGGAGCCGGCGGCGTCATCCTCGCCGGCGCCGGCCTCGCCCGTCTCGGCCTCACCGACCTGCCGGCCCACCCGATCGCGACCGACGTGCTGATTCCCGCCCCCGGCCAGGGCATTCTCGCCCTGGAAGTCCGGGAGGACGGTCCCGCCGCGGCGCCCTGCGGCAGGCTGAACCATGCGCCCTCCGCCGTCGCCGCCGAGGCCGAGCGCCGGGTGGTGGCCGCTTTCGGCGGCGACTGCACGCTCCCCCTGGCCGCCTGGGCGCGGTCCGAGAGTGGCGCCCTGCGCCTCACCGCCCTGCTGGCCACTCCCGACGGACGCCACGTCGCCCGCGGCGAGGCGGTGGGGGTTGATCCTCTGGAGATTGCCGGAGATTGCGTGGCGGCGATGCGGGAGAACGGAGCGGACGAGGTGCTGGCGAGGATTCGGGGGAGTCAGGGGTGACCGGCCTCCGCGTCGTCGTCACCCGCTCCGAGCATCAATCCGACCACCTCGTCACCGCCTTCGCCGCGGCCGGCGCCCGGGTGGAGCTGCTCCCTCTCCTGGAAGTCGTGCCGCCGGCGGATCCGCGCCCCCTGGAGCGGGCGGCCACGGAGCTGGCGCTCTATGACTGGGTGGTCTTTACCTCGGCGAACGCCGTCGAGGCCTTCCTGCCACTGACGGGCGGCGTCCTCCCCGCCCGGGTCCGCGTCGCCGTGGTCGGACCCGCCACGGCTGAGGCGCTGCGCAGCTTCGAGGTCGAGCCGCACCTGGAGGCCCGCAAGGCGGACGCCGAGGGGCTGGTCGCCGACCTCGCCCCGCACGTGGCCCGGCGCCGCCGCGTCCTCCTGCCGCAGGCGGCAGACGCCCGTCCCGCCCTGGCCGAGGGGCTGGCCGCGGCCGGCGCCGAGGCGGTGACGGTCGTGGCCTATGACAAGCGCCTGCCGCCGGACGCTCCACGGCGGGCGGCGGAGCTCTTCGCCAACGAGCCCCTGGGCTGGGTGACCTTCACCAGCCCGCGCATCGTGCGCCATTTCGTGGAGCTCTTCGGAGGGGATTGGGACCGGCGGCGCGGCGAGCTGCGGGCCGTCTCGATCGGCCCGGTCACCAGCGCCGAGTTGCGCCGCCGGGGGACCGAGCCGGCCGCCGAGGCGGCCCGGCCCGGGGATGAGGAGATGGTGGCGGCGGTGGCAGCCGCGGCGCAGCGGTAGCACTACGGAGTGCGATCGATGCGGCGGACGACCGGGTCCGGCGTGACGGCGCAGTTGCCGTCACTGCTGAAGAACAAGAACGAGTCCGCCAGGAAGACGTTCACGCCGTGCAGATAGCTGCACTCGACGTAGGTGTCGAGCCCACCGCCGCCGGCGATGTAGTTGTAGACCCGCCCCGGTACGCCGAAGAGGTTCGCGGGACCCGGGGCCGTCGTGACCGCGGTGTTGGGGTTGGTGTCCCAGGCCTTCCCCTTGAGCTGCCAGTGATCGCCGGGGATGCAGCAATCGGCGATGTGGAAGTCGAGGAACGTCGCCGCGGCGCACTGCACCCGGAAACCTACCACCTCGGCAGGACCGGCAGCCCGGCAGACCCACTGATCCTTCCAGATCACCCTGGGGTCAAGGGGCGGCGGCGGGGGAAACGGGAAGCCGGGCACCGACGGCCGGAAGCCGCCGCCCGTAGTCGGCCCGAAACCAACGTTGGTATTGGGCGCCTGCGCGCCCGCCGGGAGGGCTATCCCTGCCATTACGACGAAGACCAGACTGAGAACCAACACGACTCGTTTCATCTTGCTCTCCTTTCTTAGCCATACAGTAATAATGGTGCTAAGAAAAGGAGAGACCGCGCCCTGTCCGGCGCGTTGTTTCTCTTTTGCTACAAGATCGTCGTCTCAGCCATTCCGCGGCCTCCTACCGGCGGCGCTTGACTCCGGTCACTATGTCGGGGTTGCGCCGCAGGGACCCGACCTGATCCTTGAGGTAACACATCCCGCTTCGCAGGTTGAAGGAATAGGCGGCGCAACGGCGGTCGCGGCGGCACTCGTCCCGGCAGCTCTCGTCGCCGGGGGCGCGGAAGTTCGTATAGTCGCCGCCGTAGTAGTCGAAACCCGGCTCGCGCGAGAGCTCTCCGCCCTCGTGGTGAGGCCGGCCCGGACCCTCGCCGTCGCCCCGTTCCTTGCGGCCGGTCACGGTCTCCCCGTTGCGCTCGCGGTCACCCACCCGGTCCT
>DATIOS010000474.1:0-3435 GCA_035472915.1 Thermoanaerobaculia bacterium | reverse complement strand
GGGAAATTACGTCGCCGTCGATGGCAACCCGAAAGGCAGGCAGACGGAGATCGTCTACCACGAGTACTTTCACTATGTGGCGCGGAACAACTACGGCGACCTGCCGCTGTGGCTGCACGAGGGCCTGGCCGAGTACTACAGCACGTTCCAGGTCACCAAGAACGAGGCCCGCGTTGGCCTGCCGATCGCCGATCACGTGCTCTGGCTGCGGAAAAATACCTGGATCCCCCTCGCCCAGCTTTTCGCCATCGATCTGGATTCGAAGGAGTACAACGAGAGTGCCCGCCGGGGCGCCTTCTACGCCGAGTCGTGGGCGGTGACCCACTATCTGCTCGCCGGCAAATCGGAGCGCCGCGGCCAGCTCCAAGAGCTTCTTCGCCTGACGAAGGCGGGTACTCCCGGCAAGGAAGCGTTCCAGAAGGTCTTCGGCGCCGATCCCGCGGCGCTGGAGCGCGAGCTTCGCAACTACGTCAAGAGCTACCTCTTCGACTACACCCGCACTCCCCTTCAACCCGAGGCGAACCTCAGCATGGAAGTCCGGCCCATGGCGCGGCCCGATCTCCTCTTCCGGCTTGGCGATCTGCTCTCCAATCTAGGCTCGGAGCAACATGCCGCCGCGGAAGAACACTTCCGCGCCGCCTTGGCGGCCCAGCCGGATCACGCCCTTTCCCTCGCCGGGATGGGGTTCCTCGCCGAGCTGGCCGATCATCCCCGGGAGGCTCGGCCCTTCTACGAGAAGGCCGCGAAGCTCGCGCCGGGCGACTTTCTAGTGCAGTACCGCTACGCTCAAAACCTCCTCGACGATCCCAAGCCGGACTCGCTGCGCGCGGCCCGCGCCGCTCTCAACCGGGTGGTGGCCTTGCGGCCCGACTTCGGCGAGGCCTGGGCTCGCCTCGGCTATACCTTCCAGGCCGAGGAATCGATGGACGAGAACGCCGTCCACATCCTGGAGACGGCTCACCGCCTGCTGCCCTCCCGCATGGACGTCGCCCACAACCTCGCCCTCGCCTACGCCCGTACCGGCCACCGGGATCAAGCCGAGGAGCTGATCGAGCACGTCCTGGCGCCTCAGGCCGATCCCGAAGCGGTATTGAGCGCCCGCGAAGCCCTGCTCGACGAGGACTACCGCCACGGCGAGGAGCTGGTCAACGAGGAAAAACCCGCGGAAGCCCTCCCCCTCCTGGAGCGAGTGCGCGACGCCACCCGCCGGCCCGAGCGGCGGCGCACGCTGGAGCTGCGTATCGACGAGATCCACAAGGCGCTGGACTTCAATCGCTTCGTCGCCGGGTACAATCAAGCCGTCGAGCTCGCCAACCGCGGCGACGTTCAGGGCGCCGTGGCCGTTCTGACGCCGCTGGCGGAGTCCGCCCGCGACCCCGCACAGGCCGAGCAGGCCCGCAACCTGCTGGCGAAGCTCAAGGCCCCCGTCAAGCGGCCACGCTGACGCCGGACCGCACGTTCGCGCAATTCCTTGCCACTGCGGCGATGACCTCGCTACACTGACGCAAAATGTCCGAAACGCAAACGGGGCTGACTGCCGAGTTGCCCTCCTGGGGGGGGTTGTCCGCTTCCGGTGAGCGGAGGGAGCGAGCCCGTTCGCGCATCCCTGCCCTGACGATCCTCTATCACCCGGAGGTCCGGCGAGTGGGCGAGCGGGCGCTCCTGGAGAGCTTGATGGAGGGGCAGTCCGTCTACCTCTCCCGGCTGGAGCCGAGCTTCGCGATGCCGGGTCAGGCGGACCGGCGGCCGCTCTCAGACCGCCACCTCAGCCGCTCGCCCCTGGTACTGACCCCGGTCCGCGGCGACGGCGCCCTCCAGCTTTCGCTCGGCGAGAGCCGCACCCGCGCCCTGGCCGACGGCGCGCCGATCTACGAGGCGTGCGTCTTCTCTGCCGAGGACGTGGAGCGCGGCGTCGTGCTCGAGCTGGCGGACCGCATCGTCCTCCTTCTACACACGCTTCCTGCTACCCCGATGCCCACGCCCGAGCGCTTCGGCCTCATCGGCGAGAGCGAGGGGATCGTGCGCATCCGTCACGAGATCCGCCGCGTCGCCGATCTCGACGTGCCCATCCTGCTGCGTGGCGAGACGGGGACCGGCAAGGAGCTGGTGGCGCGCGCCATTCATCAGGTCAGCCAGCGGCGCCACGGCGCCTGCCTGTTCGTGAACGTCGCCGCCATCCCGGCCTCGCTCGCCGTTTCGGAGCTCTTTGGCTCGGCCCGGGGATCCTTCACCAGCTCCGTCCGCGATCAGGCCGGCTACTTCCAGCGCGCCCACGGCGGCACCCTGTTCCTCGACGAGATCGGCGAGGCACCGCCGGAAGTCCAGGTTCTGCTGCTGCGGGTCCTCGAAAGCGGCGAGGTGCAGCGGGTCGGCGGCCTCGAGCCCCAGAAGGTGGACGTCCGCCTGATCGCGGCCACGGATGCGGATCTCGAGCAGGCCATCGAGGCGGGCCGATTCCGGGCGCCGTTGCTCCACCGGCTGGCCGGCTACGAGATCCTCGTGCCGCCCATGCGCGAGCGGCGCGACGATTTCGGGCGGCTGTTCCTCCATTTTCTGCGGGAAGAGCTGGCGGCCATCGGCGAGGAGCACCGCCTCGATCCGCCCGGCGACGACGACAAGCCGTGGCTGCCGTCGTCGGTGGTGGCGCGCCTGGCGCGCTATCGCTGGCCGGGCAACGTGCGGCAGCTCCACAACGCCGTGCGCCAGCTCGTCATCGCCAGCCGTTCCTTCGAAACGGTGCAGATCGGCCCGCAGATCGAGCGCCTGCTGCGCGATCCCGAACCGGCTCCTTCACCAGCGGAAAACGGTCAGCAGCCCGCGCGGGAGGCCGAGAAGGCGGAGCCTGGAACCCGCCGGCGCCGGCCCGCAGCGGAGGAGTATCGCTCTCCCTCGGAGGTCTCAGAGGCCGAGATCATCGAGACCCTGCGCTCCTGCCGCTGGGAGGTCAAGCTGGCCGCCCACCTGCTGGGCATCTCGCGCCCGTCGCTCTACCTGCTCATCGACAAGTCACCCAACATCCGCAAGGCGGCGGACCTCACCGCCGAACAGATCCAGAACGCCCGGGAGCAGTGCGCCGGTGATCTCGGCGCCATGGGAATGCACCTGGAGGTCTCCAAGAAAGGGTTGCAGCAGCGGATGAAGCAGCTCGGGATCGACGGCCCCTGATCAAAGCCCTTGCGGAAGACGATAGGGAACCTGGGAAGCCGTGGCGACGAGCTCCCGGGCGGAGGTGACGTAGGGGATCAGTGAGGCGAGGCTCCCTTTCGCCAGCTTGAGCTTGCCCGTCATCAGCGCGAGGATGGGATCGAGATCGTGCTCCAGCACTTGTTTCCAGCCGTCGAAATCGCCGCTGATGATGAACGGTACGGCGACCCGATCCGTTTCGGTGGCGGACCGCGCTTCGCGGCAATCCCCTTCGAAAAGATCGAGAAAGAC
>DATIOS010000473.1:0-10817 GCA_035472915.1 Thermoanaerobaculia bacterium | reverse complement strand
CGCACCGGAGCCTTGCCGGGAGCGGGATTCTCTGGCTTCTCGGCCTTGTCTGACTTTTCCGGCTTCTCGGCCGAAGTCTCGGCGTTCTTCGTGTCCGGCTTGGCATGCTTGGCGGGAGCCTCGACGCCCGGCGGTTCCTCGGGCTTCGGCTTCTCTTCGTCACTCTCCGGCAGGAAGAGGGCCGGCCCCTGCTTGGCGAGCACGCCCACGTAGACCCGGGTCGGGTTGCTGTAGACGTAGTCGAACTCAAAGCCGCTGAAAGTCAGGTTGAAGTCGCGGTTGGAAAGGAAGTAGAGGTAGCGGCCGGTGGGGTCCCAGGTGGGCTCGGCCTCGGTCGTCAGATCGCTGGTGAGCTGGCGGGCCTTGGCGTCGTCCAGGGAGTAGATCCAGATCGACGAGAACGAATTTCCGCCCGCCTTCGTGTAGGCGAGGAACCGGCTGTCCGGCGACCACTTGTAGTCCTGGATGTCGCCGCGGGGCGACTGGTCGGCCTCGGTCGTCTTACCCGAGGCCACGTCGACCCAGAAGAGCTTGCGATTCTTGTCGCTGAAAGCGAGCTTCTTCGAGTCTGGGGACCATAGCGGTTGGAAGCGCCAGATGCCACCGTTCTTGGTGACCTGCCGCTCCGCGCCGGAGCCGTCGGCCGGGCGTACAAAGATCTCGTACTCGCCGGTGCGGTCCGAGAGATAAGCCGCCCAGCGGCCGTCGGGAGACCAGGTTCCCGACGTCTCTCGCACGCCGGAGGAGTTGGTCAGGTTGCGGATCTCTCCCTTCTCGGCCGGCACGGAGAAGAGCTCACCCCGGGCGGTCAGGAGAACCCGCTTGCCGCTGGGAGAGATGGACGCGGTTTCGACGTCCTCGGCGACGTTCTTGAAGTAGGGCAGGGTTCGCGGCAGGTCGCCCTCGACCTTGATCGGCACCCGGCTGCTCTTGGCGGTGGCCGGATCGTAGAGATAGATGGAGCCGCCATTCTCGTAGACGATGCGCCGGTCGCCGCTCGGCCAGAAGACGTCGAAGGTGTCGTGATGGGTCAGCTCGCGCACCTGCTTCGTCTTCACGTCATAGGCATAGAGATTGTCGATTCGCTTCGCGCCACGGTCGGATACAAAGTAAATGGTGTCGCCGATCCAAACCGGCATGTAATCGAGCGCCGGGTCCTTGGTGATCTGCTCGGCGGTGTTGGCCTTGAGGTCGTAGATCCAGAGATCAGGCGCGAGGCCGCCGCGATAGCGCTTCCAGTTGCGGAACTCGTGCATGGACGGGGCGAAGACGTAGCGGTTGCCGTCCGGCGACAGGACGCCGGTCGAGCCCATGCGGATGGGCAGCGGCTTCTCGGTGCCGCCGGCCGCCGGCACCAGGTAGGGCCGGCCGGTGCGGTCGTTGTAGGGAGTGCGGTGCGCATTGAAAAGGACCTGCTTGCCGTCCGGCGTCCAGCCCATCACCTGGTTGTCGTAGCCGCCGCGGGGCGGCATGACTCCGATGTCGTTATGAAAGGTGAGCTGGCGGGGAGTGCCGCCGTCGACGGAGATGACGTACACCTGGTGAGTGCTGGTGTACTGGCCGGTGAAGGCGATCCATTTACAGTCCGGCGAAAACTTGGGAAAAACCTCGTCCCCGTCGCCGGAGGTCAGGCGGCGGGCGGCGCCGCCCTGGGCGCTTGCGAGCCAGATGTCCGCGCCGTACGAGAAGGCGATCGTATCCTTGCAAATGTCGGGATAGTGCAGCAGGCGCGTGTCCCCCTGCGGCTGGGCCATTGCCGCCGCTGGCACGAGCGCCAGGAGGGCCATGAAAATCAATCTACGCACAGAAGCTCCTTTCGAGACGAGAAAAATCTCCCCGGACAAGATGTTACGGCCGGTCTAGAGGAAGGTTGCGCTCCGCCGGTGGCGCGGAGGACACCGCCGGTGACCCGGGAGATCGGGGGTTCCGCGACAGGAGAAGCGACTGGGTGGGGAGGGCGAGGCCGATCCCTTCCTCCTGCAGCGTCTTCAGCAGGGCGAGATTGACCGCCTGCTGCCGGTCCATGAACAGCTCGTAGTCGGGCTTGAGGATCCAGTAGACCACCTCGAAGTCGAGCGACGATTCGCCGAATCCCTTGAAATGGGCGCGCTCGAAGCGGACCTGATCCAGCCCCTCGACAATGGCGCGGATGCGCTCGGGCACACCCGCCACGACCTCCGCCGGAGTCTCGCGCGGCACTCCGAAGACGAGCACCACCCGCCGCTCGCTCATCCATTTCCAGTTCTGGATACGGCTCTTCAGGAGCTCGCCGTTGGCCAGGATGAGCAACTCGCCGGAGGCGCCCCGCAGCCGGGTGGTCTTCATGCCGATGCTCTCGACTGTGCCCGTCATGTCTCCCACGGTGATCGAGTCGCCGAGGACGAACGGTTTGTCGAAGACGATCGAGAGGGAGGCAAAAAGATCCGAGAGAACGTTCTGCAGCGCCAGGGCGACGGCCACGCCGCCGATCCCCAGGCCTGCGACCAGGGCCGTGACGTTGAATCCCAGGTTGTCGAGCGCCGCCAGGACGAGGATCGCCCAGAGCACCAGCTTGCCCACGAAGCGCAGCACGCCGGCCAGGGCGACGGAGGTGTCGTCCCGCTCCAGGCGCCGGCGCTGGGTTCGCATCACCCAGAGATCGATGGCGAGCGACGCCCAGAGAGCGATCTGGAGGAAGAGGGCAACCTTCGCCGCGCCCGCGAGCATTCGACTCGCCGTCGCGCCGAGGCTGAGACCCAGGCTCCCCAGCCAGACCGACGGGATCAGGATCAGCAGGCTCCGGGTGCGCCGCGCCAGGTCGACGGCGATATCGTCGACACCGCCGGGCGTCCGCTCGGCGCGACGGCCGAGGTGGCGGACGATCAGCCGGCGCAGCAGCAGCAGCGCCAGGAAGACCGCCAGGGCGGTGCCGACTGCGATCGCCCATTGACGCAGGGAGCTTCCCAGGAAGTAGGTGGTCGCGAGCCAGCGCATCGTGTTGGGAGATCACCAGGGGTTGCGGCGGACAGTCAAGAATGCTATCACTCCCGTCACCCGTCCCTCACGCTTTGACGCCGCATTCGCAATCCACCCAGCCGTCCCGATATCAATCCAAGGAAGAACTCGCCATGGCGACCCAGCACATCAGCTTCTTCGACCAGGTGAACCGCAACTTCGAACGGGCCGCCGCTCTCACCGATCACCCCCGCGGCCTCCTCGACATCATCAAGAACTGCAACAGCATTTATCACTTCACGTTCCCCCTCGAACGCGACAACGGCAGCGTCGAGGTGATCCACGCCTGGCGGGCGGAGCACAGCCACCACAAGCTCCCCACCAAGGGAGGAATCCGCTACAGCCTCGACGTGAGCGAAGACGAGGTAATGGCCCTTGCCGCCCTCATGACTTACAAGTGCGCGGTGGTCGACGCGCCTTTCGGCGGCGCCAAGGGAGGCATCCGGATCGACGGCAACGCCTACAACAAGCACGAGCTGGAGAGGATCACCCGGCGCTACACCTTCGAGTTGGTCAAGAAGAACTTCATCGGCCCCGGCATCGACGTGCCGGCGCCGGACTTCGGTACCGGCGCGCGGGAGATGGCTTGGATCGTCGATACCTACACCGCTCTGGCGAACGACAAGCTGGAGGGAGCGGCCTGTGTGACCGGCAAGCCGATCGCCCAGGGGGGCATCCGTGGCCGCGAGGAGGCGACCGGCTGCGGCGTCGCCTTCGTGACGCGCGAGGTCTGCAGCGTCGAGGCGGACATGCAGGCGCTTGGCCTTTCAAAGGGGATCAAGGGCAAGCGGGTGATCGTCCAGGGTCTCGGCAACGTCGGCTCTTATACGGCCACGTTCCTCCAAGAGATGGAGGCGACGATCGTCGGCCTGCTGGAGTTCGATGGCGCGCTCTATGACCCGCAGGGACTGGACGCTGCCGGCATCGTGAAGCAGTGGCGGGACCAGCCGCGGAGAGAGAAGTCGATCCACAAGCTCCACCTTCCGGAAAGGGTCCAGAAGCTCAGCAAAGCCGCTGAGGCTCTAGAGCTCGACTGCGACATCCTCATTCCCGCAGCGCTGGAGAGCCAGATCACGGCGGAGAACGCACCGCGGATCAAGGCCAGGATCATCGTCGAGGGCGCCAACGGTCCGACAACCAGCGAGGCGAGCGAGATGCTCGACAAGCGAGGCGTGCTTGTCGTCCCGGATCACTATGCGAACGCCGGGGGCGTGCTCGTCTCCTACTTCGAATGGCTGAAGAACCTCGCCCACGTGCGCTTTGGGCGCCTGGAGCGGCGTTTCGAGGAACAGGCCTACCAGCGAATCCTCAACTCGATCGGCGCCCGCACTGGCAAGTCGTTTACCGATGACGAGATGCAGGCTCTCGCCCATGGCGCCGACGAAGCGGACCTGGTTCGATCGGGGCTGGAAGACACGATGGGGCCGGCCTACCACAACCTCCGCAAGATCCGCGCTGACAAGAAAGTCGACCTGCGAACCGCGGCCTTCATCGAGGCGATCAACAAGATCGCCACCTGCTACGAGGATTTGGGGATCTTCCCTTAGGACAAGTCGCCGATCCGGGCGGTGCAGGTCACCCCGGCGGTATCCGTGCCGTCGAGGCCCTCATCACCCCGGCCCTCTTCTCCCAGCCTCCCCCCCATCCGCCGGGAGAAGAGGGAGAACAGCAAGATCTCAGGTCTGAAAGGGAGTGGGGGGAAGGCTCGAAGCGGAATTGTTGCTGGATTCTCGTTGCTCCTACCCGTCAAGCCCCCCTCTTCTCCCGGCCGGCGGGGGGGAGGCTGGGAGAAGAGGGCCGGGGTGATGAGGGTCTTCGCAGGCGTCAAACGATCCGCAACGGGCCTGCTGTTTCGGCGGCCATCTGGCCAAAGTCCCGCAACCGCACCGGCACCCGGCGGGCGCCCCAGGCGCCCGGACGGGGCTGGAAGCGGCCGGCGCAGGTCGTGCCACAGGCGATGCAGGCGCCCTCGGGCGTCAGGTTCCACTCCTTGAGGACGTACCAGTCGCGGCCGATGAGCCGCTCGCCGCAGGCGTGGCACCAGGTGCTGCCGCCGTCCTCGTCGTGGACGTTCCCCGTATAGGCGTAGCAAATGCCGTTCGCCATGGCGATGCGCCGCGCCCGAGTCAGGGTGGCGGGCGGAGTGGGGGGCTTCTCCAGCATCTTGTAGTCCGGATGGAAGGCCGTGAAATGGTGCGGGACATCGGGTCCCAGCTCCTCCACCACCCAGCGGGTCATCGCGTCCAGCTCGCGGTCGGAATCGTTTTCGCCGGGGATGAGCAAAGTCGTGATCTCGAACCAGACGTCCGTCTCGTGCTTGAGGTAGCGCAGGGTATCGAGAACGGCTCCCAGCTCGCCGCCGCAGATCCGGCGGTAGAAGTCCTCGGTGAACCCCTTGAGGTCGACGTTCGCGGCGTCCATGTGGCGGTAAAACTCTTCCCGCGGCTCTGGACAGATCTCGCCGGCCGTCACCGCTACGGCCTGAATGCCCAGCTCGTGACAGGCGTCCGCCACGTCCACCGCGTACTCCAGGAAGATCACCGGATCGTTATAGGTGAAGGCGACGCTGGCGCAGCCGAGGCGCTGAGCGGCGCGGGCGATGACCTCGGGAGTCGCCTGATCGGCCAAGGTGTCGGTCTCTCGCGACTTGCTGATGTCCCAGTTCTGGCAGAACTTGCAGGCCAGATTGCAGCCCGCCGTGCCGAAGGAAAGAACGGGCGTGCCCGGCAGGAAGTGGTTGAGCGGTTTCTTCTCGATGGGATCGACACAGAAGCCGCTGGACCGCCCGTAGGTGGTGAGCACGATGCGGTCGTCCTGCCGGCCGCGCACGAAGCAGAGCCCCCGCTGGCCCTCCTGCAGCTTACAGAAGCGGGGGCAGAGATCGCACTGGACACGGCCGTTGTCGAGCGCGTGCCAGTATTTCGTGGGAACCGTCAGGCCGGTAATGGGTACATCGGGCATTGTAGAAACTCCCAGTCAGGGCAACGACTGGGCGGGATGATGAAATTCCTGGGTGTCTGCGATCTCAGACGTTTCGTCGGCCCCGCCCGGGCATAAATGCCAGGGCTAGTAACAGCGCCCCCTGAAGGGGACTTTCCCCAACAGGGGGACTTCGCAAGCTGGATTCATCCAGCGCCCTTACCTAGCCCCGGCATTTATGCCCGGGCGGGGCTGGCTTCTCGCGGCCTTTCCACAAATACCTTCTTACTCCTTGCTCTTCTCCTCGGGCGTCGTCGCCAGGGCGTGCAGCTCCTGAATCGAGCGCACGGCGCCGCCGCGCACCACCCAGCGAACCTGTCGGAGGTTCGCGATGTCCTTCGTGGGATCGGCGCCCACAATCAGCAGATCGGCCTGCTTGCCTTTTTCCACCGTGCCGAAGTCCTTCTCTCGTCCCATCGCCAGGGCGCCGCCGCGGGTGGAGGCGGTCAACACCTGCATAGGCGTGAGGCCGGCGGCCTGCATAGCATCCATTTCGGCGTAGACCGCGGGACCGTGAAGCGTCAGCGGATTGCCGGCGTCGGTGCCCATGGCGATGGGGATGCCGGCGTCGAAGACCCGCTTCAGGTTCGCGAGGCCCGTGCGTTCTCCTTGAGCCGCCCGGTCAGCGTAGCCTTTCAACCGGTCGCCGGTATATTTCGGGGCCGTCCCGGCCGTCTCCGCCACCCGGGCCACGGTGACCGGATCGAGGCAGCCGTTGGGATCGTCCACCTTCGGCGCTTCGTGCCCTGCCGCGCCCTGGAACATCTGAACGTAGCCCCGGCGCACGGTCAGAGTGGGGCAGTAGATGGCGCCGTTCTTCTTCGCCAGGGCCAGGAACTCGTCGTCCACCGGCTGGTCGAAAACGCTGTGGACCAGGAGCTTCGCTCCGGCGCGCAGGGCCTCCTTGGCTTCGATGAGGCCGGTGGCGTGGACGATGAGGGGGAGCTTGCGTGCCCGCGCCTCTTCGCCGGCGGCGTGGACGGCGGCGGCGGACTTCTCGACCGTGTGGTCGTCGTCCACGATGTACCAGACCTTGACGGCGGCGGCGCCGCGCTCCGCCAGGTAGCGCACGCCGGCCCGGGCCGCAGCCTCGTCGGTCAACACCATGAACTGCCGCTCCGCCGGCAGGTTCAGCCAGTGGTCGACGGTAGAGAGGAGCGGCCCCGCCGCAGCGACGTGCGGCACCTCGGTGCTCGCCTCGGACCACGCCGGCAGCCCCAGCGTCCAGGCGTAGCCGCCGACGTCGAAGACCGCCGTCACCCCTGTACAGAGGTAGGAGCGTCCGAAGCGCTCGGGGTGGTGGGCGAGGCCGGAGACGACCTCTTCATACGGATGCTGGGCGCGCACGTCGAGGGCGTCGGGGCGGCCATCGGCCCAGCCGGTCTGGGAGAAATGGACGTGCGCGTCCACCAGGCCGGGAGTGATCCATTGTCCCTTGAGATCGGTGACATCCACGCCAGATGGCACCGGGCAGGCGGCGCGGGAGCCGGCGCAATCGATCTTGCCTTCGCGCAGCACCACCACGGCATCGGCCACCGGCGCCGCGCCCGTGCCGTCTACCAGGGTCGCTCCCACCAGCGCCCGGGGCGGCGGCGGCACTCCCGGCTGCGCGGTGAAGGCGGTGGTGACGGCGATCTTCCAGCCGCCGGGCGTCTGGACGAACAGCCGCTCGGAAATCCCCGTATCCTCCCGGCCGCCGTAGCGAACGCGGTAACGATAAGTGCCGTAGACCAGCCCGGGGCGCACCGGCGTCAGGTGGATGTCGTCGGCGTCGATGTGATCGGGCCAGCCCTGGCCCACTCCGGCGGCAAAGCTCTTGTAGCCGAGTTGCGGTCCTTCGAAGCCGGTACGAGCCAGCGCCTCGGAGTCGAGATAGCAGGAGAGATAGGTTGCCTTGTCGCGGGCGCGGATGGCTTGGATGTTCTTGTCGAAAACGGCCCGGGCGGCGGCAATGTCCGCCGCGCCGGCCGGAGAGTCCTTCTCTGCGGCGCCGCCCAGCCCAGGGGATGCAGCCAGTAGGATCAGAAACAGCAAGGAGATGCGTCTCAGAACTGCCGGAGTCTCCATATCTCTACTCCTCCTCGTCGGGTTTCCTGGCGCGATCATGCTACCAGCCTTCGGCGGTTTCCCTCGGCAGCGCTCTTGCATTTGAAAACGCCGTCCGATGTCAGCTACGATCACCGCCCGAATCGTATGTCAGCCGTCGTATGGCCATGAGCAGCTCATCAATCGAACCGGCCTACCGCCGCTCCAGCGGCTTGGTCGATATCCTGGACCGTGTCCTCGACAAGGGACTGGTCATCGCCGGCGATATTCGCGTCTCGCTGGCGGAGGTCGAGCTGATCACCATCCGCATCCGCCTGTTGGTCTGCTCGATCGACAAGGCGGAGCAGATCGGCCTCGACTGGTGGCGTCACGATCCGAACCTCTCCGTGGCAGCCCAAAAGCTCTCGCTCGAGAACGAGGCCCTGCGCGAGCAGGTCCGTCTCCTCGAGGCGAGGGTCGACGCGCTGGCGGTCTCGCAACCGTCCGGGCCACGGCGCCGGACTCAGCCCAACAAGAAGAACCAGGGGGGATGAAATCATGCCGGTTGAAAGAGCCTCTGGCGGTACCAGCCTTATCGACGTCCTGGACCGCGTCCTCGACAAGGGCATCGTCATCGATGCCTGGGTCCGGGTGTCCCTGGTTGGTATCGACCTGCTCACGGTGGAGGCCCGCATCGTAGTGGCCTCGATCGACACCTACATCAAGTACTCGGAGGCCGTCGCCCAGGTTCCCTCGGTGTCGCGTCCGGCGATCGAGAGCCGCTCGAACGAGGATCTGGTGGCGGAGAACGTGTCGCTGCGCGCCCAGCTCGCCGCCTCGGTGGCCCGCGAGGCGATCCCGGCACGCAGAACCCGAAAGCTATCGAAGGCCTGACGTATGGGCAGCGTCGCGCGTCTCGACGTGCTTCCTTCTTCGCGCGGCAGTGGAGCCATCGGCGCGAGGGTGAAGCTGTCGCTCGTCGACGTCCTTCTCGCCGAGCCGGAGGTGCGGCTATGCGCGGTGGAGACTTTGCGGTGGCTGGCCCGCCACGCCGGCATCGAGCGGGCGGTGTGCGCGGTCATCGATCCCGAGAGCGGCAGGTTGACGGGCTTGACGGGCCTGGGCGTGCCGTCCACCGTCGTCGAAGCCTTCAGCCTGGACCTTTCCGACCGTACGCATCCACTGGTGGTGGCCATGGCGGGCCGCGAGCCCATCGCCTTTCACGACTCCGGACAGATCCTGCCGCGGCCGTTCGACACTCCCCTCGGCAAGGCCTCCTTCCACGCCGTGCCGCTCGGCAGCTCGCAGCAGGAGATGGGCCCCGGCCTGCTGTTGCTGGCCGGGGCCGGCGACGGCCCGGTGAGCGACGACGTGCTGTGGGCCGCCGAGCTGCTGGGGGTGCGGCTGGCTGCCCTGGGCTACCGGCGCATCCAGGCCGACGAGCGCCGCCACAAGCGGGAACGGAGCCTGCTGCTGGCGGTCATCCACGCGGTCACCGACCCCATCCTGCTCACCGACGCCGACGGCCGCATCCTGATCGCCAACGCCGGCGCCGAGACGCTGCTCACCGCCGGTGAGGAGAAACGGGAAGGCTGGCGCCGCGCCGTCGCTCTCAACAACATGCTCTTCTCGGCCTCGCTATTCACCGCCGAGAGCGGTCCCACCCGGCGCGAGCTGCTGCTGGTCGACCCCTCGGAGGGCAAGGAGCTGCTGTTCGAGGTGCTGAGCACGCCGGTCGCCATCCGCTCCGGCGAGAACGGCATCGTCTCCGTGCTGCGCAACGTCACCGACCTGCGGCGGGCCACCGAGGAGATCGAGGAGAACTATCGACGGCTGCGGCTGGCCGAGGCCGCGACCCGTGCCGAACGCGACCGGCTCGACCTGATCCTCAACTCCGTGCTGGAGCCCATCCTGGTTACCGATCCGGCGGGCAATATCGTCCGCATGAACCCGCCTGCGGAGCGGATGTTCACCTTGCCGGGCCGGCGCGATGGCCGCGACGGCCGGGATGGCCGCGGCAGCGAGATCGAACGCCGGGTGCAGGCCAACGACGCGGTGTTCACCTCGTTCGTCTCCAACCTCTACGCCGGCCAGTCGCTGCGCTGGCGGGGCGAGCTCAACCTGATCGATCCGAAAACCGGCGCCACCATCCCCATGGAGGCGATCTCCGGCCGCCTGGTCTCCAAGCACGGCGAAGAGACGGCGGTCGTCACCATTCTCCACGACCTGACGGAAGCGATGGAGAAGGCGGTACTCTACGAGCAGGTCAAGCGGCATTCCGAGGAGCTCAGGGAGAAAGTGCGGGAAGCGACCGCCGAGCTCGCCGGGCAGAACGAGCTGTTGCGCCGCCAGGCGCTCGAGCTCGAGCAGGCTTCGGCCCTCAAATCGCAGTTCCTCGCCAACGTCTCCCACGAGCTGCGCACGCCGCTCAACGCCATCATGGGCTACACCCATCTGATGCTCGAAGGCGTGTCGGGCGCCGTCAACCCTGCCCAGCAGGACAAGCTCTCCCGCGTCGACGCCAATGCCCGCCATCTGCTGGCGGTCATCAACGATCTGTTGGACATCACCCGCATCGAATCCGGCAAGATGCCCGTCCAAGCCGAGCGCATCCTGCTGTCCGAGCTGATCGACGAGGTGATGACCGAGGTCGAGCCGGTGATCGCCGGCACCCGCCTGGCGGTGACTCGCGACCTCTCCCCGGACCTGCCGGAGATCGAGACCGACCGCCAGAAGGTTAAGCAGATCGTGCTCAACCTGCTGTCGAACGCCCTGAAATTCACCCCCAAGGGTTCCGTCGCCATCCGGCTGGAGCACCA
>DATIOS010000472.1:0-6119 GCA_035472915.1 Thermoanaerobaculia bacterium | reverse complement strand
AATGGGGTTGGCTCGCGGGCTTTCCCAATCCTGGGCGCCCGCGGGCCTCGTTCTCCTGAAAGGAGCGAAGGATGCAGATTTCGAGGCCTTTGATTCGTTCCGCAGTACTTGGCGCCTTGATCGTTGTTCTCCTCAGCGGCGTACCTGCCTTTGGCGCGGACGTCATCCACAACGGAGTCGATTTGTGGATGACGGTCGCGGGGTTCGCCCAGACGAGCTTCGCCGACGAGCCCATCCCCGCGGGCTTTTTCTGCGAGGGCTCACAGCCGTTCACCGGAAAAATCGTCTTCAAGGGCGCGCCTTTTGCGTCGGCCCCGGCCGATAGCCTCGGCGGCATCGACACCGCCGTGCGCCGGCTCGACGACGCGGTGTTCAATGACAAGGGGGAGGCGACGACCCGCATTCAGTTGCTGGCGCTCTCGCTGGTGAGCGTCAAGCCGATCGAGACGAGCTGTGGCAACTATGACGTCACGGTGAATCTTGCCGGCGAGCAGCCGATCACGACGATGCGCATCTTCCGGACCGAGGCGCTGGGGGGCACGTATTCGGCGCCGCTGGCCCTCAACGTCAAGGCGGCGTTCTCGCCGGTCGGCAGCGACAAGAGCGGCCGGCGCGAGCTTACCCGCCGCATCGAGCTCGGCCCGGGCAGCCGCTCGGTCTGGGCGTACGTCAAGGCACCGCAGTATCCGTCGGGCGTCAAGATCGACACCAACGGCGACGGCCAGCCGGACACCGTGCTGCCGGCGTCCTCGAACTTCCTCGCGGGCGTATCTCCAGCCGTGCTCAAGGGTGAGCCGGCGCGGCCGCGCCTGGTTTCCAGCTTCCAGTACGATTCGGCAGTTCCCAGGTGCCCGGTGGGGCAGTGCCCGTATCAGTCCTGCCATTGCGATCCGAACAGCACGGATCCCCATCAGCCCAACACCGGGTGCGATCACCTGCACTGCATCTGGGTCTGCGTCACCTGCACCCTGCAGACGCAGCCAATCTTCCAGCCCAATGATTGATTCCAACCTGGCGTAACCCCAGCACGGCGGCGGTCCATCGGACCGCCGCTTTCTCTTGAGAAGGGTCTAGTAGAGGCGCACTCGCTCGCACAATAACGAAGGTAACATCAGTTTTTTCGGAGCTCTTGCATAATCTTGCGGTGTCTCCCAAATCAGCGGGTGGTGGTTGGGGTGCCGCAAGCATCTGTGGGGCGGACGATGGTGTCCTTGATCGGCACCGTCAGGGAACCGCCGTGAACCTGGTCCAAGGAATGGACGCCGAGCGGTTGGAGGGTTTCGCGGCGGAGCTGCAATTTGAGCTGAACCTTTTTCATCTGGGTCTCCTCCTGAGTGGGGGGCAGATGCGCCCGCAATCCTCTACGCAGGAAAGCCCTTTTTGGCTTAAGGGCGCGAGTGCTATTCTCGCTCCGGACCAAAGGAGGCGATCATGGCGACAGACGGTGTCCGGTGCCTGAAGAGTTGATTGCGATGTTGAGATTGCGTTTAACCCTGCCCCTGTCTTTGATCTTGTGGATCACCGTGGTTTCTCCCGGCTTTGCGGACCACTGTCCTGAGGCGTTGATCGCTCAAGGTGTGCCCGAGCATGGTCTCTCCGGAATCGATCTTGTGACAGGCTCTCTCAAACAGGTGCGCTCGAGGTTCGGCGCACCGACTGAGACTCGAGAAGGAAGAGATCCACGGGATCCGCCGGGGAGCGGCTATGCGTTCTACAAATGGAAGGTCCGGGACGCCGTTCTGACCGTGGACACAGGCTTCTATCATGACAAGGCCGGCCGGCGCGTAGAAACCTTGGTGGCGGCGACGCTAACAGGAACGCATTCAGGAGAGCAGCCTGGCACCAGTCGCGGACTCCGGTTAGGCGATACCTGGGAACGGGCGCGACGGCTGTACGGTGGTCGCTTCGTGAATGGCACGGTAAACGGCCCCAAGGTGGGTCCGAGAACCGTCACCTTCTGCTTTTCAGACGAGACGGAGCTTGAAATCGGTCTCGGCCCCAACGGGCGAATTGTCGGTCTCAGGCTGGCGCCTTCGCAGGAGTAAGCGCGAATCACTCTCCCGGGCACGTTTTCCCCACCTGGGGTGTCTAAGGCGATATGGGGGTCCCACGAACGGGATCTCCCATGTCGACTGGGAGGAGATCTCCATGTCCCGCAAGGCCACGCTGTTTGGCTTGATCTCTCTGGCCGCGGTGGGCGGTCTTGCCGGTGTTGCGGCGCGTACGGCGCAGAGCGACACCCGGCCCGCCACCGCCGGCTTCGTTTCGTCCTCGTTCCGGTTTCCGCAGGCGTCCGGCTCCGGCCTGGCGACCGAGCCGGCTTCCCCGATCCGTCTCACCGCTTCTGACGGCACGGGCCTTTCCCTTGTGGCATTGGAGGCGAACGGCGTCCTGGAGCCGCCTCTCGCCTTCACCGAGCTCCACCTGACGTTCGAGAACCCCCGCGATCAGCGGATCGAAGGGCGCTTCCGCATCGCCCTGCCGCCGGGCGCGGCGCTCAGCCGCTTCGCCATGAAGATCGGCGGCGCCTGGCAGGAGGGCGAGGTGGTGGAGCGCCGGCGCGCTCAGGTGGCCTATGAGGACGCTCTCCACCGCCGGGTAGACCCGGCGCTGCTCGAACAGGAGGCGGGCAACGAGTTCTCGGCCCGCGTCTTCCCCATCCTGCCCCGCGAGCGCAAGGAGATCGTCGTCTCCTACTCCTATGCTCTGGCCCGGGCGGATCAACCCTACGTCCTTCCTCTTTACGGTCTTTCCGAGGTCGGCCGGCTCGACGTCCGCGTGTTGCTCGGCGCCCGGCCGGCTAGCGACTCGAAGGCCAGCAATCTGGGCGGCGAGGTCCACGACCGCCGCGTCGTCGAGCTGCACAAGCGCGACTGGACTCCCGATCGCGATCTGGAGATCGGCCAGGATCGCGTGGCGGGACGCGCCGGGCTGCGGCAGGGCAATCTCGCCGTGGTGCGCATCGCCGCTCCCGTCGAGACCGTGCCGCAGGAGATCGACGGCCTCTACGTGCTGGTGGATTCCAGTGCCTCGCGCGCCCTGGGCTATGCCACGCAGGTGCGCCGGGTCGCGGATCTGGTCGCCGGTCTTCGCGGCGGCGCCGGCAGCGCGACGCCGCTGGGCATCGCCGCCTTCGACCAGGAGGTGGTTCCGATCTTCGAAGGCCGGGCGGGCGACTTCGGCGAGGCCGAGATGGCGCGCCTGCGCTCCCGCCGGCCGTTGGGGGCTTCCGACCTCCACAAGGCGCTCGGCTGGCTCGGCGAGCGTCTGGCCAAGGCCGGCCGCAGCAAATATCCCCGGGTCCTGCTCGTCACCGATGGCGTGGCCACCGCCGGCGACGTCGAGGGGCGGGCGCTCAAGGCCGCGGTGCACGACCTCGGCTCCCGGGGCGTCGAGCGGCTCGACGTGCTGGCCGTGGGCGGCCTGCGCGACGAGGCGATCCTGAAGGAGCTGACGACGGGCAACCTGGCTCACGACGGCCAGCGGATCGACGGCGCCGCTCCTCTCGCCGAGATCGCCCGCCGGCTGACGCTCGCCTGCCGTTCCGGCATCCGGGTGGCGATCCCGGGAGCGGCCTGGGTCTGGCCGGACACTCTCGACGGCATCCAGCCGGGCGACGAGACGCTCGTCTACACCGATCTGCCGGCCAAGAAGGCTCTTCATCTCACCGTGGGCGGCCGTTCCCTGGAGCTCGGCGGCGAGGTGGCGTCCGCCGAGCGGCCGTTGCTCGAACGCGCCTGGGCCCAGGCCCGCATCGAGCGGCTCCTGCACCTGCGCGAAACCGCTTCGGCGGGCGACGACGACCTGCGCCGGGCCCTCGGGCTGGAGATCGTGGAGGTGAGCGTCAAGCACCGGGTCCTGAGCCCGTTCACCGCCATGCTGGTGCTCGAAAGCGCCTTCGACTACCAGCGCTTCGGCCTCGACCAGAAGAGCCTCGCCGACATCCTGACGGTCGGCCCGGGCGGGCTGGAGGTGCTCGCCCGTCTGAAGCCCGCCGTGCTGTCTTCACCCCCGCCGAAGAGCGCCCCAAGGCCGGCCGAGCCCTCCTTCGAGCGCCCGGACGTCGATAATGCACCTGGGGTTGTGAACGAGGCCGCCGCGCCGCTGCCAGCCCCCCGCATAGCGGCCGCCGAGAGCGATGCCGAGGGTGGCGTTCCAGGAGGCGTTGCTGGCGGCGTCCCGGGCGGTGTCGTGAGTGGTGTCGTCGGCGGCACGTCGGGGCCGGGGCCGGGGACGGTGACGGCAGCGCCCGTCGAGGTGCCAGCCAGCATTCCGGACGGCCGTGCTGCCGCGGCCCCTGCCATTCCCCGGCCGGAAACTCGGCAGGGCCACCTCGCCGACGACAAGGAGCGCCAGGTGGCGCCGTACTCCGGGCGTTTCGCGGAGGTGAAAGAGCATCTGGCCGCCGGGCGAATCTCGCAGGCTCGTTCTCTGGCCGAGGCTTGGAACACCGAGGCGCCGGGCGACGTGCTGGCCCTGCTGGCGCTGGGCGAAGCGTGGGAGGCCGCCGGCGAGCCGGCTGCGGCGGCCCGGGCCTACGGATCGCTCATCGACCTCTTTCCCAGCCGCGTCGACCTCCGGCGGCTGGCCGGCGAGCGCCTCGAACGGCTGGGAGACGCGGGGCGCGAGCTGGCGATCGACACCTATCAAAAGGCCGTGGCGCAGCGGCCGGACCATCCTTCGGGTCACCGCCTCCTCGCCTGGGCCCTGCTGCGCGCCGGGCGCTACGAAGCCGCCTTCGAGGCGCTCGAGCAGGGAATCGAGCAGCACTATCCGGATGGCCGGTTCGCTGGCGTCGACCGGGTTCTGAAGGAAGACTTGGGGTTGCTCGCCGCGGCCTGGCTGCACGCCGAACCGGCCCGGCGCGAGGAAGTGACCGACCGGCTCCAGGCCCACGGTGCCCACCTTGAAACCGAGCCTTCGCTGCGTTTCGCCCTCACTTGGGAGACTGACGCCAATGACGTCGATCTCCACGTTTACGACCGCCTGGGCGGGCACGCCTACTACAAGGCGAAAACCTTGCCATCCGGCGGCGAGCTGTTCGCCGACGTGACCACCGGCTATGGCCCCGAATGCTTCGCAATAAAGGAGCCGGCGACCCGGGACGCCGCGCCCTATCACGTGCGCGTGCACTATTACAGCCGCGGTCCGATGGGCTATGGCATGGGGACCGTGCAGGTGATCGCTCACGACGGCGAGGGCGGCCTCACGGTCGAGCCGCGGCCGTTCGTGGTGATGGTCGATCAGGCGATGGTGGACCTCGGATCGGTCGCCGAGGGGAAAGCGCCGCGCAAGGGCGGCCGGTAGGGCTGGAGCAAGAAGGTGGGGCGGGCCGCCAGGGCCCGCCCCGCTGATTGTTCGATCAGAAGTTGATCTTGAGCCCGACCTGCTCGCGACGGCCGAGGTTGGTGACGCAGGTCGGATCGCCGAAGGTCGGGTTGCCCTCCGGCGGAATGAAGTTGTTCAGACAGCCATAGGTCGCCCAGTTGAAGGCGTTGAAAACCTCGCCGACGAGGCCGACCGAAACGTTGCCGAAGGTGCGGATGTCCTTCTCCAAACGGAAATCGATCGCGCGGTCCGCAAATCCCCAGGTGGTCGGCGGACGGATGGAGCGCTCGAACGGATGCGTCCGCTCGCGCGCCGCAAGGTCGAAGCCCTGCGAGAAGTCGAGGACGTTGGTCGCGCCGCCGGTGCCGAAGGAAAGGCTGGTGGCGAAGCGCAGGTCCCAAGGCAGAGCGAAGGTGGCGTTGGCCACGATGCGGTCGCGCTCGGTGCCCGGCACCTCGTGGATGGGATAGGCGGCGGCGCTCGGATAGTCGAGGCTGAACAGGTCGTTGCCGTTCTGCTCGGCCTTGGAGTGCGTCCAGGCGAGGTGGGCTCCCCAGCGGCCATTGAACGGACGGTCGACGGTGAGAAAGATGCCGGAGTACTTGTAATCCTTGCCTTCGGGGTCGGAGATGATGACGTTACCGAAACCCGGGACCAGGGCGGAGCAGCAGAGGCCGGTCGCCGACAGCCAGGTGAAGCCGCGGTAGCCCCGGACGTTGTTGTAGCTCAGCGAGCCATTCCAGGAGCCGAGCGACTGCCGAAGGCCGAAGTTGAACTGGTTCGAATAGGGC